>JAEDMR010000258.1 GCA_016302925.1 Bacillota bacterium | reverse complement strand
TATATGCTGGGTCGTTACGGCGCTGCCATCCTCGAAAGCTTCCGCGCCCAGGAGCGTTCTAATTTCTATGATTCGATCTACTCGCCGATCATCGTTTGGGTCAGTGCCCTGCTGGTCGGCGTGATGATGGCAGCTTCTGCCCAAAGCGGTACCGTGCAGGTGTTTTTCGGCATGTCTGTGGGTACGGCGGCGGCGGTGATCGCTTATGTGGGCAGTTTTTTCGGCCCGCTGGAGAGCATCGGCATGGAGATCCAGAACGTTCAGTCGGCGGTGGCCGGCGTGAAGCGGATCAACGAGTTCCTCCGGGAGACGGAGCAAAATCCGAGCGCCCGGCATTCCGATGCGGTGTGCAGCGCGGGGAGTCAGGCGAAACACGCAGCGGTGGAGGGCCGCGCCGCCGTGGAGTTTCAGGACGTCTGCTTCCGGTATCGGGACGGGGATCCGGCGATTTTGTCCCGTTTCAATGAAACGGTGAAAGAGGGGGAAACCGTTGTTCTGACCGGCCGCACCGGTGCAGGCAAAAGCACCTTGGTGAAGCTGGCTGCAGGTCTTTATCCGCCGCAGCAGGGAAGCGTCCGGGTGTTCGGCAGAACGCCGGATTCCATTCCGGAGGAGGAAAAGCGCCGCTGGCTTGGGTATGTGGAGCAGCAGTTCCATTTGATTCCCGGTTCTGTGGCGGAGCAGGTGTCTCTGGGGGATCCGCAGGTGTCTGCGGTGCAGGTGCGGCAGGCTCTCGACCTGGTGGGCCTGGGGGAGATCGTGGACGGTCTTCCGGATGGTATCCATACAATCTGCACGGAAACCATGTTTTCGCAGGGGCAGTTTCAGCTTTTGGCCATCGCCAGGGCGGTGGTTCTGAATCCCCGGATTTTGCTGCTGGACGAAATCACGGCCAATCTGGATTCGGGCACGGAGGAAGTGGTTCTGGCGGCCCTTCGGGCTGCGTCCCGGGACCGGACGGTGATTTCCGTCTCCCATCGGCTGTATGGGGGTGAGGGTAAGGAAAGAGTGCGGCTTTTGAAATTGTAAAGGAGGAGACTGGGAAGATTGGCATTAGACAATCTGATGTCGAAGAATTCTCCTTGACGTATGCCGGGAATCCGGGTAAAATCAATGGTGAACAGAATTTTATTGCTGTTTTGGGAGTGATTAAAAATGAGACTGAATATAAAAAACATAGGAATTATTCAAGACGCCTCAATCGAAATAAATGGGATTACGGTAATTGCGGGAGAGAACAATACAGGAAAAAGTACTGTGGGAAAAGCACTGTACAGTGTGTTCAACAGCTTTCACCGTTTGCCCGATCGGATGAAATCTGAAAAGAAGTCAACAATCCGACAGATTCTGGATCGAGCCGAATCGGATATACTTGGAGTTCCATGGGACAGATTTGATAATGCTCCCTACGAAATTTCGGAACAGATTATGGATCATTCTGATTCTGTCAGTATGGATTGTCTCAGAGAATATGTCCTGCAGGCGATTGGAACAGATTTCAGGAGTCTGGATCAGGCTCAGAAAGCAACTTTAGATGAAACGGCAGAAAGAATAAAAAAAGTCCTTGAGATATCCGACGAAGAATTGATTCAGACTATTTTGACAAGAAGAATCCGGTCGGAATTCAATGGGCAGATTAACAACATATTTACGGAAAACACAGCGGAAATAGGACTTGCCATTCAGGGGAAAGAAGTGTTGATTCAGATCCGTGATAATACGGTTATGGGAGTATCGGATCGCTTTAATCTCGAAAAAAGCATTCTCTATCTGGATGACCCACAGATACTGGATTCGGTCGGCGTAGGAAGGCGACATGTGAATGCTGGTTACGCACATGCTATAGATCTGCAGAGAAAATTGCGGTTAGGGAGTCAAAACGAAAGCGCAGTCCAGGAAATTCTCACATCCGACAAACTGAAAAAGATTTATGAGAAACTGGGAGAAGTATGCAGTGGTGACTTCGTGAAGGATGAGCAATGGCGTTTTGGATACAGGCTGGCTGGAAGTGAGAAAATCATACAGGCCGAAAATCTTTCTACCGGTTTGAAAACCTTCGTTACGATTAAAACGCTTTTACAAAATGGTTCTCTTGAAGAAAAGGGTGCGCTCATTTTA
>JAEDMR010000257.1 GCA_016302925.1 Bacillota bacterium | reverse complement strand
AGGTCGCTTAAAAAAGTCACACTGGTATTACAATTTTGCTTGACCAGAACAAACCCATCTCACCCTACGCAAAAAGGGGACTGCCGCATTAACGGACTTTCAGATGTCCATGCTTCTATCTTTTTTGACAGTACTTGGAGCTTTAACTACCGCGATGATGATGGAAGCTACCATAAGACAGACGGCACGATTCACGCTGACGGTGCCTTCACCTTTGCAACAAACCACTTCTTTGCTTATGCAATCATGACAGAGGAAAAAAGCATATACTACACGGACTACTTGCTGAAAACAATCCGCATTGCGAGATAGCGAAAATATGTTGGAGCAAAGCCCCTCCTTTTTGCAGAAACCGATTGTGCTAATGCAGCGCTAAATCTGCGCCTGCCGAGCAGGAAGCCTTTGCTTCGGCTCGAAAAATACGGTACAATAGAATCAGGTAACATACATGCTGACCGCCCTTAATATGAAGGACGGTCAGCGTTTTCTAATCGGGAAGGAGGCATTGAAACTGAGCCGAAAACTACTTCGCGAAAAGACAAATGAAGCAATTACTTCTGTGCTGCCTATCACATTGATCGTGCTTGCACTCTGCTTTACCATCACCCCCATACCAAACAGCATGCTGGTGTCTTTCATTGCCGGTGCAGTGATGCTGGTGGTTGGAATGGCGTTTTTCACTCTTGGGGCAGATTCGGCTATGACACCCATCGGAAACAAGGCCGGTGCCTGCATCACCAGATCCAGAAAACTGTGGGCGATCGTGCTGGTCAGCTTTCTGCTGGGCGTGATCATTACCATTTCTGAACCGGATCTGCAAGTACTGGCAGGGCAGGTACCGAGTATTCCCAATGGGGTGATTATTGGCGCCGTAGCACTGGGCGTAGGGGTCTTTCTGGTTATCGCCATGCTTCGCATCCTGCTGGGAATTCGCCTTTCCTGGATGCTGATTGGTTTTTATGTACTGATATTTCTTCTGGCACTGCAGGTGCCGAAAGATTTCTGGGCCGTTGCATTTGATTCCGGCGGCGTGACCACAGGTCCCATGACGGTGCCGTTTATCATGGCGCTGGGGGTGGGCGTATCTTCGATTCGAAGCGACTGCCATGCGGGGGATGACAGCTTCGGACTGGTGGCACTGTGTTCCATCGGTCCGGTACTGGCTGTGCTGGTACTGGGCCTGGCCTACCCTGCAGAGGGGACGTATACACTGGTGGAGATTCCCCGTACAGAAACTTCCAGGGACAGCATCCTGCTTTTTCTGCAGGGCCTGCCTGTCTATCTGAAGGAAGTCGCATTGGCACTGGCGCCGATTGCAGCTTTTTTCGCATTGTTTCAGATCTTTTTTCTGCATCTGGGGAAGCGGGCGCTGCGTCGCATTTGTACGGGACTGGCGTTCACCTATGTGGGTCTGGTTCTGTTTCTGACCGGCGTCAATGTGGGTTTCATGCCGGTGGGAAATTATATCGGTAAAATGATCGGTAATTCGGCGTATTACTGGATTCTGGTGCCGCTGGCTATGGTAATGGGGTATTTCATTGTACAGGCAGAACCGGCAGTGCATGTGCTGAAGAAACAGGTGGAAACCATTACAGCGGGGTCCATACCGGGAAAGGCAATGGCACTATCCCTGTCTGCCGGGGTTGCGGTTTCTCTGGCACTGGCAATGATCCGGGTCATCACAGGTATTTCCGTGATGTATCTTCTGATTCCCGGTTATGCACTGGCCCTTGGACTGTCCTTCGTGGTTCCGACGATATTTACCGCCATCGCCTTTGATTCCGGCGGCGTTGCATCGGGACCGATGACGGCGACCTTTCTTCTTCCTTTTGCCATGGGAGCCTGTGAAGCCATCGGCGGTCTGGATCGGATTGTAACAGACGCTTTCGGCGTGGTGGCCATGGTGGCTATGACTCCGCTGATCACCATTCAGATTCTGGGCGTGGCATATGTGCGGAGAAAAAAGAAGGAGGACGAGGCCCGTAGCCGGATCCGGCGCAGAATCAGCGGATATGGAGACTACGATATTATTGAAGTGTGAGAAAGGAATCACCTATGAATGGATTCTATCTGGCCATGGCAGTCACAGACCGGGATAAATCGGAGCAGGCGGTACAGCTGTTTCAGGAAAATAATGTGTTTGCGGTGG
>JAEDMR010000063.1 GCA_016302925.1 Bacillota bacterium | reverse complement strand
CAGACGGCTTCCATTTCATCCTGGTCCAGAAGCAGATCTTCTCTTCGGGTGCCTGATTTATTCAGGCTCACTGCCGGGAAGATCCGCATCTCAGACAGCTTTCTGTCCAGATGCAGTTCCATATTACCTGTACCCTTAAATTCCTCAAATATAACATCATCCATACGGCTTCCTGTTTCTACCAGTGCTGTGGCAAGAATGGTGATGGATCCGCCTTCCTCCAGCTTCCTTGCCGCACCGAAGAATTTCTTCGGCTTGTGAAGCGCACTTGGGTCCAGACCGCCGGACAGGGTTCTTCCGGAAGCCGGCACTACCAGATTGTAGGCTCTGGCCAGCCTGGTAATGCTGTCCAGCAGAATCACAACATCTTTTCCGTGTTCCGCCAGACGCTGTGCCCTTGCCAGCACCATTTCCGCCACCTTCACATGATGCTGCGGCTGTTCGTCAAAAGTGGAGAAAAGAACCTCTCCGCTCTTCAAAGAACGCTTCATGTCGGTGACTTCTTCCGGCCGTTCATCCACCAGGAGAACAATCAGCTCCACTTCGGGATAGTTTTCTTCGATGGAATGGGCTACCTGTTTCAGAAGAACAGTCTTACCTGCCTTCGGCGGCGCAACGATCAGGCCTCTCTGCCCCTTGCCGATGGGAGCCACCAGATCGATAATGCGCATGGCAAGCCCCTTGGTATCCGTTTCCAGCCGCAGCCGCTCATATGGAAAGACCGGGGTCAGGCTGTCAAAATCCGGTCTTCGGATCGCCGCACCCGGTTCATCGCCGTTTACCGTCAGCACATACAGCAGTGCACCGAACTTCTCCCCCGGGTTTGGCAGCCGGGTAATTCCCCGAATCTTGTCTCCCGTCTTCAGATTAAATCTGCGGATCTGCGTCGGCGACACATAAATATCTCTGTCGCTGGTGAGGAAGTTGGAAAAACGCAAAAAGCCGAAATTATTTTCTTCCTGGATTTCCAGAATACCTTCCACCTCCGGACGCTCGCTCCGGCTCTGGTTCTGCTGACGCACCTCTTCTTCCGCTGCCGTCTGTACTTCCTCCGGAACAAAATCTGCGGGTTCCGCCTGTATATCCGCTGTCGGAACAGGCTGCAGCGTCGGCTCTGCTGCAGTCTCCTTCATTTCCGGTTTTTCGTCAGCCTGTGCTTTCGCCTTAGGCTGTCTTCCTCTTGGCCGTTTCGGCTTCGGTTTTTCCTCCTGCACTGCCGGTTTCTCACTTCTTACAGCACTTTCCTGTGCTGCCGCAACAGTCGGAATTTCTTCCGTTATGGTTTTTTTCTCTCTCATGGGATTCCTTTCACACAGCCTGTCAGAATGGCTGCACCTTTCAGATTATTACGACTTTACGTTTTCAGAACTATATTAAAAGAATGGTTCAGATGAATTACAATGATCAGTCAAAACTATCATATACTTCCCGAAGCAAAAAAACAAGTGATTTTTCTGTGATTACATCGGGATAGCGGGTTTTGAGAAAAGAAAGAATGCCGACAAAAGGACGGCAGAAAGCCGCCCTCTCCTGACGCATTCCTCGAATATGGATTTATGCCAGACCTTTGATCGCACCCAGCAGCAGGTGGAACCTCTCTTCGATGGAGTCTACCCGAAGGAATTCATCTGCACTGTGATACTTATCACTTTCCGGTCCGCAGCCGTCCATAACCGCGGTACCCATCTCCGACAGCAGGCTTCCGTCCGACGCACCGCCCACGCTGAGAAAGTCCGGGTGAAGCCCCATCTTCTCCGCTTCTTTTCGAAGAAGTTCCATCATCGCTCTGGTATTATCATTCGGCTTCATCGGCGGCATCTGGGAGATCTTCTTCCAGGTGACCTTCACTCCCTCCACCACAGGCTTCGCACACAGACAATCCAGCTTCTGCAGAAGCATATCCAGCTGTTCAAAGCTGGTAAACCGCACATCAAATACAGCCTCGCATTCTGCCGCCACAACGTTGGATGCTGTCCCCCCTTTAATGACGCCTGCGTTTACTGTCAGACCTGTCTCAAAATCCGTCAGCCCATGCATCTTCTGCACCAGATCTGCCATCTCCAGAATGGCGCTGGCACCATCCTTCGGTGCATTTCCTGCATGAGACGCAATTCCCTTGCACCGGATCACAATGTCTGCCACGCCCTTTCGCTGATAGACGAAATGACCGCCCAGCCTGCCTGGTTCCAGCACGAAAGCATACCGGCTTCTTGCTGCGATGTTCTGCATCGCCTGCTCGGAATCCTCAGAACCTGTTTCTTCATCACTGTTATGGCAGACGCAGATTTTCAGCTGAGGACATTCTTCACGCAGCGCTCTTGTCAGATGAAATGCCAGCAGATCGCCCGCCTTCATATCACCTACACCCGGCCCATAGGCCCATTTCCCATCCTCGCTGAGGGTAAACGGCCTCTCCGCCGCCGTACCTCTGTCAAATACAGTATCCACATGCCCAAGAAACAGGACATCTACTTCATCTGCTTCCGGATGGGTCAGTACCTCCACATACGGCCGCTTGTCCGGCCCCAGGGCGATCCGTCTGGGCGAGAGACCGATTTCTTCGTACTTCCCACAGAGAAAATCAGCCACACGGTTCAGACCTTCAATATCTGAGGATCCGCTGTCCAGATTCACCAGCGTCTCCAGATCTTTCATATATTCTTCTTTTTTAAATAATCCCAAAAAATGCCCCTCCGTTTGTTTGATTAAAATGTATTCTTATCATATCCACTGTGGAATCGTTTGTCAATATCCGGCTGCAAAGTGCGAAAAAAGGACTCCGCTTTGGAGCCCTTTTTCGGGTAAGTAATTTATATATGGATGTTATTTTCTGTAGTCGTAGAAACCGATTCCGGTCTTTCTTCCCAGCTTGCCGGCTCTTACCATCTTTCTCAGCAGAGTATGTGCTCTGTACTTCGGATCACCATATTCACTGTACAGAACGTCCATAATAGCCAGTACAACGTCCAGACCGATCAGGTCACCTAATTCCAGAGGTCCCATCGGATGGTTAGCGCCCAGCTTCATTGCAGTATCAATGCCCTTCGCATCTGCAACACCGTCAGCCAGGATGCCGATACCTTCGTTGATCATAGGGATCAGGATTCTGTTCACAACGAATCCAGGAGCTTCTTCTACTTCTACCGGAGTCTTTCCCAGTGCTTCCGTCAGAGCAACAATGGTGTCTCTGGTTTCATCGGAAGTAGCCAGTCCCTTAATGATTTCAACCAGCTTCATTGCAGGAACAGGGTTGAAGAAATGCATTCCGATTACCTTTTCAGGTCTGCCGGTTGCAGCAGCGATTTCGGTAATGGATAAAGATGATGTATTGGTAGCAATGATTGTTTCAGGCTTGCAAAGCTTATCCAGTTCTGCGAACAGAGCTTTCTTTGCTTCCATGTCTTCCGTTGCCGCTTCGATGACCAGATCTGCATCCGCGATGATGTTGATATCGGTGGATCCGGTGATTCTGCTCAGAATCGCTTCTTTTTCCTCTGCAGTAATCTTTTCCTTGGCAACCATCTTATCCAGATTCTTGGTTACGGTAGCAAGACCCTTTTCTACGGAAGATTCTCTTCTTGCTCTCATAACAACTTCATATCCGTTCTGTGCCAGTACCTGAATGATTCCGGCACCCATGGTACCTGTTCCTAATACACCAATTTTTTTCATATTCAATGCCTCCTTAAAATTTGTTTCAATCCACGCACAGTGGGAAACCGGATGTATTCTTCATCCGACTGCATAAGAAAACGTTAACCCACCTCTGCCTCATACACCTGCCTCTTCGCTGCGTGGCAGAAACCGGTCATGCTTCTTGTCACACCGCCGGTTTCGTTAAAAAATTAACTTTTTCTCATGCATACATTATATCATACTTTTGTAAAAATGGAACCCCATTTTATATATTATTTTTTTAAATTTTTTCTGAAGCGAAAAACGCTTCATCGGACAGTTCATCTGTGCGTCGGTCAAAGGTTTACAGATTGTAACAAATTGTGACACATTTCGACTTCACATACTCCCATTATAATTTATAATATGTGGTGAAAGTGTCAAATTATATTTCAAAACGAAAGGAGAAGAAAATGAAAAAGAAAATTTTATGTATGGCCATGATTCTGGCCCTTCTGCTCACCGCTGCGGTCAGCGCCTATGCAGAAACAGAAATTCAGCCGAGGGACACGGATATGGTGACGTTTGTTACAACCAGAACCGGACGCACTACAGCCAACGTTACCGTTTCCGTTTCGTTTTCACAGGTCGTGGACCGCTACAGCGTCGTGGTCTATCTGCAGAAAAAGGAGAACGGAGAATGGGTCAACGACTGGCAGAATGAAGAATATGTCTTTTTTAACAACGGTTCACAAAAGGACACCTTTCTCTTTGCGAATACATATACCCATCTTTCAGAAGGTGTTATCTATCGCATCAAATGCGTCAGCAAAGACTACATCGGAGATTCCACATACATATTCACTTCCTATTCCAATCAGTTCTGACAGAGGCTATCATAGCCTCTATTTCTTTTTCCATGTGTTTATCCCCTGTAATTTTTACTGTAGTGCCTTCTGCCGTAAAGATGTACTTTACTGACTCCTCTGTTTGTTTGTAATATACCGAAATACCGTTAGCAACTTTTTTGGGTTCGAAATCGTTTAAAACAGAAGTGATGTCATCTGCATTTTCATCATTGCATTTCTTCTCTTCAATTTTTATTTCACCCATGTTTTTTTCTATGATATCAATTGTAACTTTCTGGAAATTTTCTGTCCTTTGAATTCTGATTTCTTTTACAGTATACATCTCCGGAATGGCATCAAACCATATCATTTCCTGCTGATATGTATCGGGGATATCTTCGTAAGCAGCAAACCGTCCTGTCCATGTTCCCATGTTTCCGTTTCCATCCCCGCCGATGACGACGCTGCCGTTTTCCAAATCGCCAGCTGCATCAGGTATCCGTCCTGCCTGGGTTTCTTCCGGTGCAAAGAATCCTTTGATATACAGGCTTCCAAAGAGGAAAAATACGCATGCAAAAGCAGCTGCCAGAGAAACAATACGGCGCTGCAGAATGCGGCGGCGTATTTTACGCTGCCGACAGGCAGCGTGAAACATCTTTCGAAACTCTTCCTCCTCCGAAGTCTTTGCGTCAGAAGCAGATCCGCCTGAACAGGTTTCAGGGGCTGGTAAAGTTTTCAAAGAGCCCGTTTCAAGAGCAATACCAATCCGTTCATCAACCAGCTTTCTGTATTCCTCACCCATCAGTCCGCGCCTCCTTCCGTCTCCTTTTCTCTCCTTACGCCCTCTTCGAGTATCATTGCTTTCAGTTTTTCCCTGCTTCGGCAGGCGATACTTCGAACTGTACCGGGCTTCATATGCAGCATGCGGGCAATTTCCTCAAAGGGCTCCTCATACTGATAGTGCAGCTGCAGAATAGTGTTCGCCGGGAATCCGAGACGCATCACCATTTCATATAATTCGGTGTCTTCAAACCGCTTCATTTCCTCATAGACGAGACGCTCGGAAATCGGTTCACTCCCGGACCGCTCCTCTTCATACTGGGTGAATGTCACGCAGCGTGCACATTCTGTCTTGCAGTGACGAAAATACTTTCGGATTTTATTTTTTAAAATTGTTCGGCTCCATGCTTTCACCTTAGAGGGATTGTGCAGAGTTTCATATCGACTCCAGATGGTAATAAGTGTTTCCTGCAGAATTTCCTCCGCATCGCTCTCCTGTATATGAAAGGTTTTCAGAAACATCCACCCTGCTTTCATCTGGTCGAGCAGCAGTTTTTCCTGTTCTTCCTCTGTCATTCGGGAAAACTTCATATTTACTTCATCCTGCCGCCTTCTATAATCCGAATCAATTGACTGACATCCTTCAGCTGCTCCTTACTGCAATTATCCAGAGCTGAATTTATCTCATCACGAAAGAGGGCTGTTTCCTCGTCATCTTCTTCGCAATTCTTTCCTGCCAAAAAATAATCTGCGGAAATCTCCAGCACCTGGCTCATTTTATACAGCGTTTCCAGAGACATTCCTCTGTTTCCGTATTCAATATCTGCAATGAACTGGTAGGATACTTCTATTTTTTCTGCCAGCTGTTCCCGGCTCAGCCCAAACAGATCTCTTCGAAGCCGCACTCTTCGTCCGATCTCTTTCTGATTCAATGCTTTTTCTTTCTTTTCTGCCATCTGAAATAGTCTCCTCTTTCCTTCCGCTTTTTTCCGGAAAGTCTTCTTCATAAAGCATACCGACAAACGCTTTTGGTCAACATATGCCTATAGATTAATTATTCAGCTGTCAGCCTAAAATATATGAAATGTCAAGAGAAAATTTAAAATCCCGCAACATATGACACTTCGAAAAGCCTCTGTTACAGCAAAAGGGGTTCATGCCAACGGCAGGGGAAAAATAAAGAAGGAGAACGAAAAAGATGAAGTATGACACCCAGATGCGACTGGCATCCAATCTGAAACGTTTGCGTGTGAGTTACGGGTTCAGTCAGGCAAATCTGGCTGAGCGCCTGCAAATCGACCGGTCACTCTATGCACTGTACGAGAGCGGAAAGCGCTGTCCTGATCCTGAACTTCTGTATGACGTGGCCTGTATATTTGGCATTCGAATGGAAATGCTTCTGGAATCTGATCCGGAGATCATAGCCAGTCAGGCCGACTGTTTTAACCCGTGCAGCGAAGAGGACCTTCGGCTGCTTTCTATTTACAGAAGGCTGTCCCCCTTTTCCAAAGGTGCGCTTCTGGAACGGGCGGAATATCTGGAATTATCCGATCGGATGCGGACAGAACAGAGAAAAGCACTCAGAACCTGTAAACAGAGCAAATAGAAAAAAAAGGGGCCATCTAACCGATGGCCACCGTTTTACAAAGCTGATTCAGCTGGTCTTCCAGCTCCGCAGCGAAAAATTCATCACAGAGAAGGATCAGTTTATCTCCGGCTTCCAGAATGGTAGATCCGTTAGGCACGAATTCCTTTTCATCTCTGAGGATTGAGACGACCAGGCAGCCCGCAGGAAGATTGACCTCTGCCAGGCTTTTTCCGGCCACCTTAGAGCCAAGATAGACTTCGCTTTCAATGAGAACCTTATTGGTTCTCTTTGGTTTCTTGCTCACGCCTCCTGCCAGCATCCGGTTCAGAAGCTGATCGTAAACCGGCTGTCCTTTCAGCAGCTCCGCCGTCAGATAGGCAGTCAGTGAAACCAGGGACAACCCCAGCAGGTTTCCCAGGGAGCCTGTCATTTCGCTGATGAGGATGATACCTGTAATCGGCGCGCGGACAATGGCGGAAAAGTATCCTGCCATGCCGAGAATCACAAAGTTGCTGATATAGGTTTCTTCAAATCCGAACAGCGGACTGACTGCCTCCGTAAACAATCCTCCGCTGATGGATCCCAGGACCAGCAGCGGCAGAAAGATTCCGCCTGGCGAGCCGGTACCGAAGCTGAAACCGGAAAACAGGAATTTGATCACCAGTATAAATGCCAGCAGCTTCAGTGGGAAGACTCCCGATGCTGTTTCACCCACCAGATGATGCCCGCTCCCCAGCATCTCCGGCCACAGAACCGCCAGAATCACTACCAGAACAAACGGAATCACCGCCTTCAGCCATACCGGCTTCAGACGTCCGTAAAAATCCTGCATGAATGCAATGCTGCGGTTATAGAACACACCGAAAGCACCCAGCACAATGCCAAGCAGGGCTACCATCCAGTAACGGGAGAGCGGCAGCTCAAGAATGTCGCCGAAGTCAAAAACCGGCGTCAGCCCGAATATGGAGGATGCGATGCAGTCGGCACAAATGGCTGCTGCCATGGTAGAAAGAAGGACTTCCTGAGAAAAGTTCTTATGTAATTCTTCAAGCACGAAGACCACTCCGGCAAGAGGTGCGCCGAAGGCCGCCGCAAGACCTGCACCGGCTCCGCAGCTCATCAGCAGCTTTTCTTCCGTGCGAAGCCGGTTGGTAAGACGGGAAAAGCCTTTTCCAACCATGGCACCCAGCTGAATGCTGGGGCCTTCTCTTCCCAAGGACAGCCCGCCCCCGATGGCCGCCACGCCGCCCAGAAATTTTGCCAGAATGACCTGCAGCCAGTTGGCATTGATGTGCCCCCGAAGTTCCCCCTTTACCTGGGGAATTCCGCTGCCGGAACAGAGCGGCTCTCTCTTCAGACAAAATACTACAATTACGGACAGGAACAGCAAAATAAAAATTCCGCAGATGGAAAGAAGCATGCTTTCTTCTGCTGCAGCGATATATAGATTGCGGATTTCTTCAGCCTTCTGAAGGGCGAACCGGAAGAGACCCACCACGATTCCCACCAGAATACCTACTGCCACTCCCTGCAGCAGAAGCTGGTACTTAAACTGCTCTTTTCGCTCTATGGTTTCCCTAGTAACGCTGTCTCTGCGCCGCCGGCTTGTTTTTTTACTCATTTTTTTACCTATAATTCCTTATAAACTTCATGTATTGTCGAATTCATTACGAGAAATACAGATTCGTTGTTACGTATTCCGGATCACAGGTCACATCAATACCCATACTGCGGAGTGTCTGCTCGTCACGGTCGCTGAGAATGGCAGTGCAGTGTGCCTTGCAGCCCTGCAGCTTTTCCAGCATTTTTACCGCTTTGTCTGCGCAGGAATTTGTTTCTGCGGAGATACACAGTGCAGTCAGCACTTCCTCCAGATTCAGGCTTGTCCGGTCATGATGGAGCACGTCATCTTTCAGCTGCTGAATGCTGCTGAATACATTCGGTGCAATCAGATACAGATCGTCCGGAATTCCTCCCAGCTTTTTCACCGCATTGAGGACCGCTGCACCGGCTGCGGCCATTCTGTGGGAGCTTCTTCCGGTTACGATGGAACCGTCCGGCATCTCGATGGCCATAGCCACCATGTTTAGATATTTTGAATTCTGGCTCCGTTTGAACTCCGCATATTCCCGTGCGGGCTGCACCACTGCCCGGTCCTCTTCCGATGCATTGACCTCTTTCATCAGAAGTTCGGACCGTTCCAGTGTCGCCTCTGTAATTTTACCTTTTTTATAGTCGCATTTGGCAATCATGAACCGGCGGATGATTTCCTGAACGGCTGCCTCCTGCACGGCTTCGTCATCACAGATGCCGAAGCCTACCCGGTTGACCCCCATATCCGTCGGGGACTTATACTCCGCTTCTTCCCCTGTGATTTTTTCGATAATCCGCTTCACCACCGGGAAAACCTCCAGATCCCGGTTGTAGTTCACTGCTTTTTCGCCGTAGGCTTCCAGATGGAAAGAGTCGATCATATTCACATCTCTCAAATCTGCCGTCGCAGCTTCATAGGCAATATTCACAGGATGTTTCAGCGGCAGATTCCAGATCGGGAAAGTTTCAAACTTGGCATAACGCACCTTTCGTCCCCGCTTAAACTCATGATACAGCTGCGACAGACATGTGGCCAGCTTGCCGGAACCGCCGCCCGGTCCCGTAACCACTACCAGCGGCTTGGTTACTTCAATATACGGGTTGGCTCCGTAGCCCTCTTCACTGACGATCGTATCCACATCGGTCGGATATCCTTTGGTGTAGCAGTGTTTATAGGTTTTGATTCCTCGCCGTTCCAGCTTGTTGAGGAACATGTTGACAGCCGGTGCATCCTCATAACGGGTCACTACCACACTGTTGATTTTCAGATCATGCTTTCTGAAGATATCGATCAGACGCAATACCTCCAGATCGTATGTGATACCGAAATCCTGCCGTGTCTTACTGTTTACGATATCGCCGGAATAGATGCAGATGATAATCTCTGCCTGCTCCTTCATCTTCTCCAGCAGCTTGATTTTGGCATTTTCGTCAAATCCCGGCAGAACCCGCATGGCATGCTTGTCGTGAACCAGCTTTCCGCCAAATTCCAGATACAGACGCTGGCTGTCTCCGTGACCAATTCGTTCCCTGATATACTTGGTCTGTTCTTCAATGTACTTTTCCGGGTCAAAACCTTTTCTCACCATGTTATCTTTCTACTCCTCTTTCCTGTCTGCTTCCGTTTCCCACTTACATTACTTTTATCTCGATTCGATTTTTCCCTTCTGCCATGCCCTGCAGACTCACGTCATAGCAGATGGCAATGATGCCGCTTAAGGTTTCCATATCGAAATGATTATCAACTGAACGGGTCAGCACCTCGATGTCCATCGGGCCGTAAGGTGTATCATATGTGCTGCAGAACCTCTTGTTTTTTTCAAAATACAGTTCACTGCCGCTGCCGCCTTCTCCGATCCGTTTCAG
>JAEDMR010000062.1 GCA_016302925.1 Bacillota bacterium | reverse complement strand
CAGAGTATGAGAAGCTGATTGATGCGGTATATCCGAAGAGAGGCTGGACCTTAAATGGTGTTCCGACCATCCAGCACTTAAAAGAGTTAGGCATGGACCTGCCGGAGCTTCTGGAAGTTGTAGAGCCCTTACAGGACGTTCAGCCGTGATATTAAATCATCGTCCCTATGCGGGATGGCGCGAGGGATTAACTGTTAAAAATGTAATTGATGAGAATAAATTTACCTGGCCCAAGCTGGTGGTCAAGGTAAACAATCAGCTGGTCTGGCCGGAGGACTACGGTAACGTGGTTCTGAAGGAGGACGATGACCTGCAGGTAATTCATCTGCTGGGCGGGGGCTGATAGACGGCACTGAGAGATCACGATATCTTCCGCAGAGGATATCGTGGTCTTTTTTTGTGTTCAGACGCCGGGAGGGCGATAAACCTGCATGGAAATGTTAAAGTTTACTTACTTGTTTTGGGGAAAATGATATGCAATAATCGCACCAAATAGGAAATTTGGGGAGAATGTGTCGATGAGTGATGAGAAGTTATGGAAAGAGTATAAAAATCTCCAGGGACAGAGTGATGTATCCCATATCATCCGCGTGCTGGAAAAATGCATAGAGGAAAGCGACGATGACGCACTGGAGTATTGTGCAAACCGGGATCTGGGCATGCTTTATGCGCGGGAGGACTCCGGGATTCAGGATACAGAAAAGGCAGAGGGATATCTGTTCAGTGCGGCTCTGGATGCGATCACCTATGGCTATAGGAGGCCGGAAGTTTATGATGAGCTTGCGTGCCAGACCCTGGGACAGCTCTTGTTTTCTGACGGAAATCCAAAAGCATTTTATTTTTTGAAGGAAGCGCTGAAGCTGGGAAGCATCTGGGCGGCTTACCTGTTATCCCGGGAGCTGAATGAACGGACAGAGGATGACTCTTTTTCCAAAGCAGTAAAGGAGGATATCCGGAAAGAAATCGGGGATCTGTATACAGAGTGTAAGAAAGCCATGGAATCATCGGAAAGTGAGGCTGCGAAGCGGGGAATCCCGCAGTTCGCGCTGGCTCTCATTGGTCTGTATCAGCTGGGAGACGGTGTCGGTATTGATCGGGAACAGGGAATGAAATATCTGAAGGAATCCAGGGCGCTGGGAAACGGACACGCGGAGGATGTGCTTCAATATAAGGAATTGCAGAATCCCAAAACCTTTATAGGAGCCATTAACGAGATGCAGAACGGGACACCCCAGCCGAAGAAAAAGAAAACATTTCCAAAGGCTCTGCTGTTGGTCGGCGGGGCGGCTGTGATCCTGTTCCTTGCGCGAAATATCATTTTTGCGGCGGTTGCCGGACTGTTAAAGATCGTTGCCGGTATCGCCGGTGTGGCGATTCTGCTGGTCTGCCTGTATATCTATGGGGAGGACGGGGATTCGGGAAGCTCCGGCAGCGGATGGTCGAAGCCGGAGTCCACGTCGTATGCTTTTCCAAATCATTTGATTGACTATGACGGAAACACCTGGGATCTGATGAACAGTGGAAGCGATAATGCCAATTATTACTGCAGCGCGACCGGTCAGACACGGTATGTGCATGCGACGGAGTTTGACTGCGGACTGCCCTCCGGCTTCTATCGCCGGGGATAGATGGTTCTTATAGGGAGGAACGGCTATGTTTGGATATCTGACAATGCATCACCGGTTTTTGACCTACCGGATGCATCAGTGTTATGTAAACTATTACTGCGGAACCTGCTTTGCGCTGGAGCATAATTTTGGGCAGCTCAGCCGCCTTCTTTTAAGCAACGATGTGGCACTTCTGGGAATTCTGATGGAATGTCATCCCGGCTCCCAGGAGCCGCGGCAGCTCTGCTTTGGGAAATGCAGGGAAAAGCATTGCCGGTTTCACGGAGGTATCTGGAAGCAGCTGGCGGCCATGAATCTTCTGCTGGTACAGGAGAAGCTGAAGGATGACCGCAATGATGACCGGTCCCTGCGGGCGCTGGCAGGGATGGCATTACTTCGGGGACATTTCAAGAAGGCGGAGGACAAATATCCCGGGATGGCCCGTGTCATCACACAGGGCTATGCGGATATGTATACTCTGGAGCAGGCCGGCAGCCGGATTCGGCCCATTGAGGACCGCTTTGCGGAGATGATGGTGCAGGCTGCAGGCAGCTTCCGGCCTTTGGAACACTGGGAGGAATTATATATCCGTCATATTTCCAGATGGGTTTATTATATAGATGCACTGGATGATTATGAGGAGGACAGCCGAAGGGGACGGTTCAATGCTCTGCTGGAGCCGGATGCCGAAACCTATGACGCCTATGTGAAACAGTATATGACGACGATTATGGAGGATCTCGCCTACATTTACGATGATTTAGAGCAGCTGGCGGAGCTGGTTCCGAAGGATCATCCGGAGCGCGCATTGCTGCGGACCATGATTTTCAATGATATTCCTCTGCGAACCTCCTATGTTCTCAGCGGGCGGAAGCAGATCCGGGGGAAGATGGGAAGCATCTGGGAAGGGGCGGACAGATATTCATGAAACAAAAAAACTTGATTATTGAAGAATATCAGCCGCACCGGCAGAGGGATGTCCAGCTTCTGCTGCGCCAATTGGTGACAGAAGAAGAAACTTCTGTGATGCTGGTGCTCAAATATTTCCGGACACCGGTCAGTAAAAGAGCCCTCCTGTCCTTTGCGGATCTGGTTAAGGACGTCGGACGGGAACAGGAGTTTACGGTGGATGTCACGCTGGAAACCGATCAGTGGAAGCGTGTCCGGGGACTTTTGAAGACGCTGAATCGTTTTTCCATTCGGATCCGGCTTTGGGTGACAGAAGGTCTGAAGCTTTCGGAGCTTTTAAGGTACCGGGATCGAATGCAGCTGGATACACTGGTTCTTCCCTGTCAGGATTTTGCGGATTTTTATATGGCATATGAAAAGTGGAAACGGTTGGGGCTGACGGTTTGCCCCGAACCGTATCAGTTATTCGGTGAAGAGTTTTTGAAATTCTTTCCGGATTGGCTGGAGGATCCGGATGCGGTGTGGCCGGAATCGTTTCAGGACGGGATCAGCAGTCTGATGACCGGGTTGGGAAGCAGTGACTGCAGGTACAGCTCCTGTCTCGGAAAATATCTGTATCTGGATGCGGATGATTACCTCTATTTCTGTAAAGAAAAGAGGCAGGATGCCTGTCTCGGCAGGTTACAGGAGCTTTCAGGGCCCCTGTTTGAGCAGGAACGCTATCAGAAGGCACTGAAACGTGCGATTGATCGGCGCAGGAGCTGCAGGGAAAGCTGCGCGATATATTCTTTTTGCAAAGGAGGATGTCCGCTGGAGATGCGGGAGGACAGCAGCTGTCAGGAGCTGAAGCAGCAGATTGACAGAATTCAGGAGGTTTTAGAAAAAGAGCTTCCAACTGCCTTTGAAAACGTGGGAAATCCGTGTATACGACAGCTTTGTCTCAGCCTGATTGCCTATGGATTCCGGTTCGTTTCTCCGGTGATATCTGAATAGATCATCTGGAAATCGGGAAGGAGGTGTCAACATGAGTGAGAATCAGAAACAATATGAAGCGCAGGATCAGGCAAATGCACAGGGAGGTTCAGAAACCAAAAAGGCTTGTACACAGTGCTGCTGCGATTATCTGAAAGGAAGCGTAAAAGCAACCTGCCAGTTGTTTGAGTGCATTGCCGGATGTATGTAAATGGGAAAAAGAAGGTGCCGGGTTTTTTGACCCCGGCACCGCTTTGTTTCAGGAACTAAATTGTGATCGATTTTTTTGCGTCTGCTGGTCCTGCCGGTTTTGCCGGCGGAGCAGGCCGATTGGGACAGGAGACGGTCTCTGTCTGTTTTTGGGTGTCCGGGGTGGTATAGCCCGGTACGATCTGTAAGCATTTTTTCGGGCAGCCGATGGTGCAGCTGCCGCACTGGATACAGTCGAAGCGGTTGATGGACCAGGTTCCCGCGGCACGATCCACAGTGATAGCACCGGGCGGACAGTTTCTCATGCAGAGTCCGCAGCAGATACAGTCCTCCGGCTGAATCACGATATGTCCCCGCATCCGTTCCGGGAACTGCGCCGGTTTTGCCGGGTATTGTACGGTGTATGGTTTTGTAAAAAGATTTTTCATGGCCGTTTTGGCGAAGGTCAGAAATTTCGGATTTTCCATGGCGTTACCTCTCTGTACAGCTGATGCATGGGTCAATGGTCAGAACCAGCAGAGGCACATCGGCCAGCTGGCAGCCCTTTAAGAGACGGAGCATCGGGGAAATGTTGCTGGTGGTGGGAGTACGCAGACGGAACCGCTCTAAGTTTTTGGTGCCGTTGGCCTTCACATAGTAGATGGCCTCCCCTCTGGGCTGTTCAATCCGCATAAAATATTCGCCGTTGGGATTTCCCTTTACCGGAACTGCGATATCGCCGGAAGGAATCTTTTCGATGGCCTCCTCAATCATTCGCAGAGACATGATGGTTTCCTTTAAGCGAACCTCACAGCGGGCGTAGGCATCGCCGTCCTGCGCGGTAATGGGCATCACCATTAAGTCATTGTAAGCCGCGTAGCCAAGGGTTCGTAAGTCGATGGCTTCACCGCTGGCCCGAAGCATGGGACCGACTGCGCCATTGAGGATGGCATCCTCGCGGCTTAACACTCCCAGTCCGCACAGACGGCTCTGGATGGTGTAGTCGTGCAGGAAGGTGTCTACGATAGGTTTAAACTCATGACGCATGTCACGGACCGTTTCCTTCAGTGTCTTTAGCATGGAATCGTCGATGTCCTTTAAGACACCGCCGATGGTGTTGACGGAGAAAATGATTCGTCCGCCGGTGGTGGCGTCAAACATATCCAGGATACGTTCCCGAAGGCGCCAGGCCTCCATAAAAAGGCTTTCAAAGCCCAGAGCGTCGGCCAGCAGGCCAAGCCAGAGAAGATGGCTGTGAACACGGCTCATCTCCATCCAGATAGTGCGCAGGTAGTCAGCGCGGCGGGGAACCTCGATTCCCATGATATGCTCCACGGATTCACAGTAGCCCATGCCATGACCGCAGCTACAGATGCCGCAGACGCGCTCGGCGATATAAACATACTGTTTAAAATCCTTTTTTTCCACTAATTTTTCCAGACCACGGTGAATGAAGCCGATGCTTGGGATGGCCTCTACCACGGTTTCATCCTCCAGAACCAGATCCAGGTGAATCGGTTCCGGCAGAACCGGATGCTGCGGTCCGAACGGTATAATACTTCTCTTTGCCATCTGCTCACCCCTTTTCCTTAAACGGATGCTCCCGGTCGATCCGGTACAGCTTATCCTTGTAGTCTAAATCAATATGCTCTACGGGAACTCCGAAGAGCTCTGCCATCTCGTTCTCCTGAAGAAAGGCACAGGGATAAACCTGAGTGATACTGGTTACCTTTTCTTCTGCGGAAAGATGGAGACGAAGTGTTACCATATGGTATCTCTGGGCGAAGGAGTAGCTTAATTCATAGCCCTCTCCGGCACGTACGGCGCAGATCTGCACCAGACGCCATTTTTCCAGCTTCATCTGAACGATGGTGGGAAAAAACTCCGCCATTGTAATTTCTCTGATTTCATTTGCGGTATTATCCATTTGTACCTCCTGCTTCATCGTCTGCCTCGGCTGTTTTGCCGGATTTGGCATCCTTTTGTTTCTGATCCAGGATTGCCAGGGCTTTCACCACACCGTCAATGATGGATTCCGGACGGGCAGCACAGCCGGGGACGTAGACATCCACCGGAATGACAGTGTCCACACCGCCTTTGATATTGTAACACTCTTTAAATACGCCGCCGGTACAAGCGCAGATTCCCACGGCAACGACTACCTTCGGCTCCGGCATCTGGCTGTACAGCTGTTTGACCACCGGCTCCGTCTGGCTGTTGATGCCGCCGGTGATCAGCAGAATATCTGCCTGAAAGGGGTCTCCGGTGTTGATGATGCCGAACCGTTCGATATCATATTTGGGCATCAGGCAGTCCAGCACCTCGATATCACAGCCGTTGCAGCTGCTGGCATCATAGTGCAGGAGCCATGGGGATTTTGACATTGTTCCCATTTTATTTCCTCCAAATTTTGAGAAAGTCATTATTGAATCAGCAACAAAACGAAAAGATTGATGCCTCCGGTCAGCAGGGTAACAGTCCAGCAGGACCAGAGCATGGTGCTCCATTTCACACGGGAGCAGGCATTGTCCACCAGAATCTCGATAAAATAGAGAAACAGGCAGAACGCAACGGCGAAAATCCAGCTGACTGGATTCCGGTTGATGATAAACAGGCAGAAGATACCCAGGATCAGGACGATCTCATAGTATTCTGCGATGTTCATAATCGCCAGGTTGAAGCCGGACATCTCAGTGGTCAGGCCCTTGACCATCTCCTGGTGCGCATGATGGCTGGTGGAGAGATCAAAAGGAGATTTTCGAAATTTAATGGTTGCGCTGAACACAAAGCCCAGAAGCATACCGGGCATAAAAAGCAGTGCACTTAAGGGTTGGCGGATGATCTCGCTCACCTGGAAGGATCCGGTGGTCAGATAGAAACCGACGGCGACCAGAAGTGTCAGAGGCTCGTAGGCCATCATCTGAATCAGCTCACGGGAAGCTCCCATATTGGCGTAGGGGGAGGAATCACTGGATGCTGCCAGGATCAGAAACATATCTGCGGTGGACAGAATAAACAGGCACATCAGAATGTCCGTTCCGGCAAACAGCAGAGCGCCGGAGATCATCAGGAAGACCAGATAACTTAAATTCAGCAGAAGCTGCACATTATTTACCGCAATCGTCTGTTTGGAAAACAGTTTTTTCAAATCATAAAATGGCTGCAGAAGTGGCGGTCCCACGCGCCTCTGCATCCGGGCGGAAATCTTTCGGTCGATTCCGTCCAACAGGCCGCCAAGAAACGGCGCCAGAATCAGAAAACCAAGGACTGACAGGATCCGCATCAGCTTATACCTCCTATAATCAGACAAAATACAATTACCAGGATACTGGCTGCAAAGTAGATGGAAGGCCGTAAAAGACGGCGCCGTCCGAATTCAAAGCGCAGATACCAGTTGCTTAAGTACAGATGCTCCTCCTGGCCGAAGCTGCCGACACAGTGAGTGTTGTCTCCGATATTGATACCGTTCATGTAGATGGGCACCAGCTTGCTGTGAGCAGCCCGTGACACGAGAAACATGCTTAACGGTACGAATACGATGGAGGCCAGCATGATAACCATAGTGGTCATGACACTCATGGACAGGACCGTTTTGGCATCGCCGAACAATTCAAGGACGATAGGATTCACCAGACGGAAGGCCAAAGCCGGGAACAGAAGACAGAGACCTACCATGGAGGCCGCATGGACATACATGGAGAGATACTCATCTCTGTGAGTGACATCGGCCACCTCCTGTCGGGTACGATGCTGGGAAATCAGCTTGCTCAGCCATTTTGTCCAGTAAAACATGGTGGTGGCACTTCCGTAGGCGATAAAAAGTACCAGAAGGACGTTGCCGGAATCCACGAAGGCCTTCAGTGCCACCCATTTGGAAATCAGCATGCCGAAGGGCGCCAGATACATGCCTGCGATGCCGATGCCCATGATGTAGGTCAGTTTCGGGAGACGAAGAAGCATACCGTGCATATCCTCAATATCCCGGGAAAACAGACTGTTTTCTGTGGAACCCACCGACTGGAACAGCATGGATTTGCTGACCGCGTGGAAAATCATCAGGAAGATGGCACCCCAGACGGTTTCCTTGGCGCCGATGCCGGCACAGGCCACGATCAGTCCCAGGTTAGAGATGGTGGAAAAGGCCAGAACCTTTTTGGCATCATTCTGAGAGATAGCCATCATACTGGTGACGATAAAGGTAAAACCGCCGATCATGGATACCATGAAGCCGACCAGTGAACCGTGGAACGCCGGGGAGAGACGGATCAATAAGTAAACCCCTGCTTTGACCATGGTTGCGCTGTGCAGCAGGGCACTGGACGGGGTGGGAGCTACCATGGCTCCGAACAGCCAGTTGGAAAAAGGAAGCTGGGCCGATTTGGTCAGGGCTGCTAAGGACAGGCAGGCCAGGACCAGGGCGCTTCCGTGCTCCGCCGCATAGGAAAGCTGCAGATTACCGCCGGTAAAGGCCAGCAGTGCGATGGCAACGGCAAAGCCCAGGCCTCCGAATAAGTTCATCCACAGTGCCTTAAAGCTGTTGCGGATGGCTTCTTCCGTTCTGGTGTAGCCGATGAGAAGGAAGGAGATCACACTGGTGATTTCCCAGAAAAAGTACATCCAGATCAGGTTCTGTGACAGTACTAGTCCGTACATGGCGCCCAGAAACAGGAACAGCATGGAAAAGAAGAAGTACCGGCGGTCCGCTACCTTGGGATTATGATGATGGTAGCCCTTCATATAGCCCACGGCGTAGATACAGATAAACCCGCCCACAAAGGCAATGATGACACACATCACCAGCGCCAGACGATCCACCATCATATGGGGTGCTTCGGCGATGACGGCTGTGTGCTCCGTGTAGAGAACCAGTCCGGTTTGTAATAATGATAACAGAGCCGGAAACCACTGCCGGTATCTGGCACTCAGAAACAGGATAAATCCGGTCAGTGCAATGTCCGCAATGGTAATTCCGGGATTTACCCATTCCGGATTTGTGTAATACAGCTGAGGAACCGAACCGTTCTGAATCCACTGAAAAAGAAACAGAAGTGTCAGTATCATCTCGGCAAAGGCGCCGGTGTAGACGGCAAGCTCACGAAGTCTGCTGCCCGGAAGCAGGGAGACTGCAGCTGCTGTGACTACCGGAAGCCCGATCAGTACGGGAATCAACATACAATATACCTCCTATAAACCATTTCCCTCTATACAGTACAGTTATAATACATTTAGTTGAAGAAAGGAAGTTAAAAATGGTAAAAAACGATAGATTTTATAAAATGAAAATGAATTTTTACGCAGGTCTTTTCCCGGATATGAAATTGTGGTATGCTTGTATGGAAAATTGCAGGAAAAAGCAGGGAAGAATATCCGGGAAAACTGCTGTAAAAAGGTGTGATAAAGGAGCGGAAGGCATGCATGAGCTGAGTGTGACAGAATCGATCCTGTCCTACTCCATTGAGGAGGCCAGGAAGAGAAATGCGTCGAAAATTAAGACCATTCGCCTGAGAATGGGCCCTTTCTGCGGACTTTATCCGGAGTGTATTCAGATGTATCTGGATGTACTGGCGGAAGGAACCATCGCGGAAGGGGCAAAGATAGAAGCGGAGGTGCTTCCTCTTTCCGTTCTGTGCCGGGACTGCGGAAAGGAAAGTGAGATAACCCGCAGAAGCATTGCCTGTCCGCACTGCGGCAGCCTGCGGCTGAAAATCCTGTCAGGAAAAGAATTTATGATTACCAGTATGGAGGTAGAAGAACATGGAAATCAAGGTGCTTCATCAGATCATGGAGTGGAATGAGGATGTAAGTGCAGAGGTTCGGAAGGTGCTGAAGGAGAAAAACATCTGCATGATCAATCTCATGGGCAGTCCGGGAGCCGGAAAAACCAGCCTGCTTACCGCGCTTTCTGAACGGCTGAAGGCAGATTGGCGTATCGGTGTGATCGAAGGAGATATCGCCGGACAGATTGATGCAGAACGGATTGCGGCTCTGGGTCTGCCGGCGGTACAGTTAAACACGGACGGTGCCTGCCATATCGAAGCGATGAGCATTCAGAATATCCTGCCGCTGCTTCCTCTGGAGGATCTGGATGTGATATTTGTGGAGAATATCGGCAATCTGGTCTGTCCGGCGGAGTTTGATATCGGGGAAGCACTGCGGATTACCCTGTTAAGTATCCCGGAGGGGGATGACAAGGTGGAGAAATATCCGCTGATGTTCACAGAGACCGGCTGCCTGGTGCTGAATAAATGTGACTGCCTGCCCTACTTTGATTTTGATGAAGCACGGGTGGCAGCGAATTATGAGACCGTGAATCCCGGGGCACCGCTTTTTAAGGTCAGCAGCAGAACGGGAGAAGGCATCGATGAACTGGCAGCATTTCTGTCAGAAAAGATCCGGAAAGTGACTGCAGGTTGATGGAAGAAAAAAGAATGCACGTAAATGTGCGGGGGATTGTGCAGGGGGTGGGCTTCCGCCCCTTTCTGCACCGCCTGGCCGCAGCTTATGGGCTATCCGGATGGGCGAAGAATACCTCCGGCGGCGTGGAAGCGGAGCTTCAGGGGAAAAGTGAGAGCTGTGACGGCTTCCTGAGAGAGCTTCGGAAGAATCCGCCGCCGCTTTCCGTGGTGGAG
>JAEDMR010000256.1 GCA_016302925.1 Bacillota bacterium | reverse complement strand
CACGCAGCCGACGGCCGTATTTCTGGAATCCACCGAAGTGGATCTGTGATCGCCCATACAGAAATACCGGCTTTCCGGCACCTGGTACGGCAGCTTGATGTTACAGTCGCCCAGTGCTTTTTCCGTCAGATACGGCTCCTCCAGCAGCTGTCCGTCCACAGATACATTGCCGTCTTCGTCGATGTCCACCCACTGCCCCGGTCCGGCGATGCACCGCTTCACCAGGATTTTGTTTCCCAGATAAAAAGCCACCAGATCTCCCGGCTCGAAGTCGGAACCCTTGACAGAAATGACAATGTCGCTTTCCTCCAGGGTCGGTGTCATGGAAGATCCATAGATCTGCAGCACCGGCATCCAGATGGTCGCTACCAGAACCGCCACAGCGGCAACCACAATCAGCGTATAGATAGTGCTTCGAAGCACGCTGCGGTATCGTGACTTATAGTTCTCACGGTCGAGTTCCGCTTTCAGCTGATCCAGATCGGGAAGCGCCGCTGGAGCGGTCTTTTCTTTTATCCCATCTGTGCTGCCTGTATCAACGTTTCTGTTTCTGAACTTCAGATTCATTCTGCTTCGTTTCCTCCGCCTGCATGCAGCAGATCGCGAAGTGCTGCATGACCCCGCAGCAGGTTTTCCACCTGTTTCTGTATCTGCACCCAATAGCTGTCTGCTTCCTCTTTCGCTTTTTTCTTATATTCTTCCGCTTCTTTCAGAAGAAGTAAAGCCTTCCGCTCTGCCTTCTCCTGAATGCCGCGGCAGATTTCCTCCTGCTGCCTGCTTGCCATTTCAATATTCTCCAGATATTGGCGGGCAGCGTCATCCGCCGCCTGAAACACACCGTTCAGTGCCAGTGCAGCCTCCGCCAGAGACCCTGCTTTTTCATATTTCAGCTGCCGCTCCGCAAGCTGGGCTTCCACCTTCTCCAGGCGTTCCTGCAGTGATTTATTCTCTTCGACCTGATCGATCAGCATCTGCAGCAGTTCGCTTCGGTTCAGTTTTCGTAATTCCTGATCTGTCATACAATTCTCCTGTCTTATACGCTCCAATTGCATATTTATGCATTTATAAAATGTAACCTTAGACGCTCTGTTTTCGGTTACGTCTCCTCTCAAAAAGCGGTTAAACATTGCATTATCCGCCGGTTACGAAAAATTATACCACTGTCCAAAAAAACTGTCAATTACAGGACTGAAAAAAATGTTAAATGTATGTTTCATACGGTAAAAAAACAGAAAAAGCACAAAAATAAACAACCCCGATCCATCTTTTCGGGGTTGCTTTAATCCTTTTGTCTGTTTTTTGTCTGTGATTCCACCCGGGATTTACCTGTCGAATTGTTCCACTGTTTCTTTCAGATACGGGTTCAGAATCTTGATCCGGGTACCTTTCATTCCGAGAGATTTGGCTTCCAGGATGCCGGCGCTCTCCAGTTTCCGCAGCGCATTGACGATGACGGAGTTGGTCAGACCGTACTGGGTGGCGATTTTGCTGGCTACTACCAGGCCCTCTGCACTGTCCAGTCCGGATACGATTTTGCTCACCGCATCCTTTTCCGAATAGGACAGTGTTCCCACTGCCATATCCACAGCAAGCCGGAGCTGGGTTTCCCGCGCCTTCTGCAGTGCAATCTGCCGCTGGATCTCCAGCCCCACGACGGTCGCACCATATTCGCACAGCGCCAGTTCCTCATCATCGAAACAGGATTCTCTCCGGGTCAGAAGAAGGGTTCCCAGCCGTTCCCCACCGCAGATAATCGGCACGATGGTGTGATATTTCTCTGCCATGGCATAGCTGTCACCGAGCAGCCGCTTCATCTCGTCACCATACAGGTTGGCAGCACTCTCCGTAATGCCAAGAAATTTCACATTATCATCTTCCACGATCTGTTCCACGCTGCCGCTGTCTCCGATGGTGGACTTGTCCTCAATATTGCTGTAAGCGGATCCCAGCACATGGCCGGAGATGTCGAAAATCAGCACATTGGCATTGATCAGTTCGCAGAGGATCTGACTCAAATCTTTATAGGACAGGCTTCCTGTCGTGGTTTCGCTGAGCACCCAGTTCATCCGTCTGATTTTTGATAAAATTTGACTACCCATAACATATACCTCCATCACACCGTCAGGTTCTGCATGCTACAGAATATATTTATCCAGATCT
>JAEDMR010000255.1 GCA_016302925.1 Bacillota bacterium | reverse complement strand
GGTCCCGTGGAGAAAATCCGGTGCCCCCGGTGGTCAGGATCAGATCAAGTCCATCTTCATCGCTCATGCGGATCAGGGCAGCCTTCAGCTGCTCCGGCTCGTCCGGCAGCAGCAGTTCCTCCACCACCTGATACCGGCTACCTTTCTGACCGCGGTCATCCGTACCATTGTCTTTCGTACCACAGCCATCCGAATCACCGCCGTCCGTCTCCAGCATCTGGCGGATGGCCGGACCGCTTTTATCCTCCCGCAGCCCCTGAGAACCCTTATCGCTCAGGGTAATGATTCCTACTTTATATCTGTCAGCCTTCATGGCTCCACCTCCCTGGACGGATTGGCGAAATGCCCGCTCTTTCCGCCTTCCTTTTCTGCCAGGTAAATCTGCCCGATCTCCATGTTCTTATCCAGCGCCTTGCACATGTCATAAACCGTCAGAAGCGCCGTGCTGACGCCGGTCAATGCTTCCATTTCCACACCGGTCTTTCCCTGGCACCGCACTGTACAGATACAATGAATCTCCAGCTGCTCCGGATTCATCTCCCACTGGATGCTGCACCCGGTCAGCTGCAGGATATGACACATGGGGATCAGCTCCCAGGTCTTTTTCGCCCCCATGACCCCTGCCGTGGTGGCCACCGTCAGCACATCGCCTTTGGCCACCCGGCCTTCCTCGATGGCCCGGTATACCACCTCCGAAACCCGGATCTTTCCCCGGGCAATGGCCTGCCGCATGGTGATGTCCTTCTCACTCACGTCCACCATGCGGGCATTTCCGTTCTCATCAAAATGTGTAAGTACCTTTTCCTTCTTCTCAAAATCCGTATTCATTTTTTCTCTCCGTTTCAATCAGGTGGCACACGTCTGCAGTCAGTTTGCCGCAGGAAAAGCATACCCAGGCAGTCAGCTTGGCACAGTCCGAATCGAACACGCCCTTCAGATTCTCCAGGAATCCTTTCGGCTTTCGATTCCGAAGAACGAAACCATCCCCTTCCAGCGGCCATAGATCGGTATCCATGCCAGGATTCCATCTGGCCATGTCACGGCCTCCGACAATCAATCCTCGTACCATAGGCTGCCCGCACCACGGACATGGGTTCAGATCTTCCTCCAGAATTTGCTTGAGAATCAGGTTAAGCAGATTCCAGCTTATGCCACCGGCCGGCCGCATGGAATCCGGAATTACGAAAACCTTCCCCTCCGCCTCTGGCGACAGAGAACCCGGGCGAAAGGATTTTGCGGAGAAAACCACCAGCTCCGCCAGCTCCGGGCATTCCCGGAGAAATTCCGCGCAGGTCCGGCATCCGCCCTCGCCAAAACCGATCAGAATCGCCGTTTCATATCCAGCCGCATAAAACAGCTCCTTCAGCTGCAGCGCCTGGTCATGCCACAGATCAGAAACGAAGCCCTGCGGCTTGTCCGACTGGCCGCAGCCCAGAAAATCAATGAGAACGGTTCGGTAAGACACCGTCATGCAGGAAATCGCAGACTGAATCGACGTGCTGTCCTTCCCGTCATCGGGCACCAGGATTACCCTTCTTCCATTTTCGTTCCCGTACTCGCCGTAGCTGATCTGATATCCCCTGTATGAAAACGTGTTCATCCGCTTGTCCCCCTCTCGACAGAAATGCTGTTATGGAATCTATCATGGAAATCCAAAAAATTCCATTTACAAAAACTCCCTAAAATACGACATAAACTCCCTAAAATATTACATTTTTGAAAATTTTTCTTTCTTTTACCGGAATTCTGTTTTATGATGATGCTGCACATGGAAACCGGCACAGAATAATTTAAAACCGGTTATGGGCGGGCCGAGGCCGGCTGGCCGCCCGCCTCGGCCCGCCCATGGAAAAACAGAAAGAGGCGTTGCGATGTGAAAAGTACAGGGCAGTCTGCACCGATGCCGGTTGGAAGACCCGTGTGCTCATACAATCAGTCTCGTACGGCCGGACCTGGCCGGAACAAATAACCGATCAGAGGTTAGCAACGGGTGCGTATGCATATCCACTTTTTCACACAATACCTGCAGCACCTGCTTCACCTTTTCAGCCCTTCGGACGCTTTCTTTCTGTTTTTTTCTTCGGTGATGGTTTCGCAGCCGGCTTGGCCCCGCCGACACTGCGGGATGACCCGGCATTTCGGGCGGCGCGGAGTACATCCTGA
>JAEDMR010000061.1 GCA_016302925.1 Bacillota bacterium | reverse complement strand
GGAGTGATGAGACTCGAACTCATGGCCTCTGCGTCCCGAACGCAGCGCGCTACCAACTGCGCTACACCCCGATATGTCCTGCGAGAGGAAACAAACTTCAACAACTCACAGCAACATATATTATATCACAGTCCACGAAAAATGGAAGTGTTTTTTTGTAAATTTTTATGTTTTTTTGTAAGTACGTGGCCAGACCTGATGCGGGTTATTGCAGCCGTCCTACCCCACTTCCAACCGTGCGTATTACCGCACCAGCAGCCGCTGTATGCCCTTGTCCAGGCCATCCAGCGTCAGCTCAAACATGGGAATCAGCTTGCCGACCTCCTGTATGGTCCGGGAGCCCCAGGCAAATCTCCAACGCTCTTCCCGGATGGGATTCAGCCAGATGCATTTTTTGAAATGATGTGTGAACTTTTCCAGCCAGACAGCACCCGGTTCCTCGTTGTAAGTATACCAGTCATTACAACCGCCCCGGGCCATCAGCTCATACGGAGACATGGCTGCATCCCCAACGAAAATCACCTTGTATTCACTGTCCAGGTTCCGCAGCAGCCATTCCGTTTCCAGCCACTCCCCGTGACGGCAATGGGGCGTCGTATACAGATAATCATATACACAGTTATGAAAGTAATATGTCCGCAGATCCTTCAGATGGGTGGACTGATGCAATGCCTGAAACAGCTGGTTGCAAAGCCGTGCGTGCTGGGCCATGGAGCCGTCGGAATCGATAAGCAGAAGCAGCTTCACCGTGTTTTTTCTTGGCTTCTCATATACAAGCTTCAGCATGCCCGCATTTTCACAGGTGGCGTCGATGGTGCCGTCAATGTCCAGTTCTGTCTTCTCTCCTTCCACCCGGGTGGAAAACTGCCGCAGCTTGCGGAAGGCCATCTGAAACTGCCGGATGTCCAACTCCTGATCCTGACGAAAATCCCGGAAATTCCGTTCGCCAGCCACCTTTACTGCCGACTGATGGCGTCCGTAGCCGCCCACCCGGATTCCTGCCGGATTGTAGCCGCCATGACCCATGGCAGAGGTGCCGCCGGTTCCGATCCAGTAATTTCCGCCGTCATGCTTTTCCGTCTGCTCCGCCAGCCGTTCCTGAAACATTTTCATCAGTTCGTCGAAGTCATATTCCTTCGCCCAGTCCGGACGGTCGGAAAGATCCCGCTCCAGCTCGCCCTGATTCAGCCAGTCCCAGAGTTCCGCAGGGATATCGCCTGCCGTCTCCACCCCTTCGAAATATTTTGCGAAGGCTAGATCGAAGGCATCATAATCTGCCTCCGTCTTCACCAGCACATTCCGGCAGAGATAATAGAATTCCAGCAGCGAATTGCCAGCCATCCCCTGATCCAGCGCCTCCATCAGCACCAGCCATTCATCCAGCGATACAGAAAGCCCCTGCTCCCGCAGCGCCAGCATAAATTCAATAAACATGCCGGTAACCTTTCACCACATCGATATCCTGATTCTTTTTCAGGAGAACACCGATGTACGGTATGTTTTCTTTGATCTTTTTCACATCCACACCGGAAATCTGCAGCGCCTGAATCCAGTCCAGCAGTTCGGATGTGCTCGGTTTCTTCATGATCTGCCGCATGCCGCGGATATCATAGAAGGCTTCGATGGCCGCATCCACCAGTTTCCGGTCCAGATCACCGAAGTGCACCTTGATGATCTCCCGTATCTTTTCCTGATCCGGGAACTCGATGTAATGGAAAATGCACCGGCGCAGAAAGGCATCCGGAAGCTCCTTCTCCGCATTGGAAGTGATGATCACGATGGGACGGTGTTTTGTCTTTATGGTTTCCTTCGTCTCGGGAATATAGAATTCCATCCGGTCCAGCTCCCAGAGCAGATCGTTGGGGAACTCCAGATCCGCCTTATCGATTTCATCAATGAGCAGAACCACCTGTTCCTCCGAAACAAAAGCCTCTCCCAGCTTTCCCAGCTTGATATACCGTTTGATATCCGACACGTCGCCCTCGCCGAACTGACTGTCATAGAGACGCTGTACCGTATCATAAACGTAGAGTCCCTCCTGGGCCTTGGTGGTGGACTTGATGCCCCACACAATCAGCTTCATGTTCAGAGACTCTGCGATGGCTTCTGCCAGCATGGTTTTTCCCGTGCCCGGCTCGCCTTTTATCAGCAGCGGCTTCTTCAGAGCAATGGCCACATTGACTGCATTCATCAGCTCCTTGGTCGCCACATAGTTTTCACTTCCTGTAAATTTCTTCATCGTCATACCTCATTTTCGTCATTTTGGTTCAGAACTGTTTCGATTCCCTCTGCGATCACTTCCGCAAGGACGCTCCGATATCCTTCGCTGCTGAATTTTCTGCATTCCGCCGGATTGGACAGATATCCGGTCTCCACCAGCACGGCCGGCATGCCTGCATAGCGGACCACATACATCATATCCGATTTCATATCTCGCACATCGACCATGCCGCTGTCCTTCGCCGCCGCAAAGATTGTCTCTGCCAGTACTTTACTCTCTGTATCACTTTTCTCATAATAGCACTCCAGACCACAGACCGTCCGGTCCTCCTCATAGGAGTTGCAATGCAGACTGACAAACAGATTCGCTCCGCTCTTCTGGGAAAACGCCGCCCTTTCCTTCAGCGTCGGCTCCTCCTCACTGCTCCGGGTCAGAAGCACTTCGATATTTTTCTCCTCCAGCAAAGCTTTCAGCTTCAGTGAAATATCAAAAACGAGTTCCGCTTCCACAAGATCCTTCCCATCCAGCGTACCGGAACAGCCGCCATCCTTTCCGCCGTGGCCCGGATCCAGAATCACTGTGGCAGAAGGATTCGGAATCGCGGATGTGTCTGTTCCTGCCGGCTCTGCCGCTTCCTCCGGCAGACTGGTCAGACTGGTTTGCAGTCGATCATGGATGTAAAGCCCACCGCAGACCATCAGACCGGCCATGGAGAGCAGGAGCACCAGGATCAGAAGCCCGGCCGCTATGACAATTGCCAGCCTCTGTTTCTGCTTTCTCGTTGTAATTCTATATTTTCCAATTCGCATGTTTCTTTTTATTCTCGTCTCATTCACAGGAATACGTACTGTTTTATCATACCACAAAATCCGCATGAACGCAATTTTTCTCTGAAAGAAAGAAAACGCCCCGCCTGTCGATTTTCATCAGCAAGCGGAGCGCAAACTTGGCTTTTTCTATATCTTCTGTTTATTTCTGCTGATTCCGGATAGCAGCCTGTGCTGCAGCCAGTCTTGCGATTGGCACACGGAACGGTGAGCAGGATACATAGTTCAGACCTGCTCTGTGGCAGAAGTCGATGGTCTTCGGATTTCCGCCGTGTTCTCCGCAGATACCCAGTTTGATCTTCGGGCGGGTCTGCTTACCCATGGATGCAGCCATGGCAACCAGCTTGCCGACGCCGTTTTCATCGATCACCTGGAACGGATCTTCTTCCAGAATGCCCTTGTCCACATATGCCTGAATCAGCTTTCCTGTATCGTCACGGGAGAAGCCGAAGGTCATCTGGGTCAGGTCGTTGGTACCGAAGGAGAAGAACTCTGCTTCTCTGGCAATCTCATCGGCAGTCAGAGCTGCACGCGGCGTTTCGATCATGGTACCTACCATGTAGGACATCTCGATACCGGATTCCTTCACGCAGCGTTCTGCAGCTTCTACCACGATATCCTTCACATACTTCAGTTCTGCTTCGGAACCTACCAGCGGAATCATGATTTCCGGAATGATGTCATAGCCATCTTCCTTCTTCACTTCCAGTGCAGCCATCATGATGGCTTCTGTCTGCATTACGGCGATTTCCGGATAGGTGACAGCCAGACGGCATCCGCGGTGTCCCAGCATCGGGTTCTGCTCATGAAGCTCCGAAACCTTTCCGGCCAGCTTTTCGTAGGAAACACTCATCAGGTCAGCCAGAGCGCGGATATCTTCCTCGTTCTGCGGCAGGAATTCATGTAACGGCGGATCCAGCAGGCGGATGGTGACAGGCAGTTCACCCATTACCTTGAACATAGCCTTGAAGTCACCCTGCTGGTAAGGACGCAGTGCATCCAGTGCAGCCACTCTTTCTTCTACGGTATCAGCCAGAATCATTCTCCGGATAGCAGGAATACGTTCATCCTCGAAGAACATGTGCTCTGTTCTGCACAGACCGATACCTTCTGCACCGAATTCCAGAGCCTGCTTCGCATCTCTCGGATTATCCGCATTGGTTCTTACCTTCAGTTCACGGATTTCGTCAGCCCATGCCATGATGGTACCGAAATCTCCGGAAAGTTCCGGAACAACCGTCTTGATCTTACCTTCATAAACCTGACCGTCGCCGCCGTTGATGGAGATGAAGTCTCCTTCGGTATATACCTTTCCGCCTACGGTCATGGTCTTGGCAGCTTCATCTACCAGAATGGAGGAGCAGCCTGCCACACAGCACTTGCCCATACCTCTGGCAACAACAGCCGCATGGGAAGTCATGCCGCCGCGTGCAGTCAGAATACCGTCAGCAGCAACCATACCTGCCAGATCCTCCGGAGAGGTTTCTTCACGAACCAGCAGCGCCTTTACGCCGGTGGCTGCTGCAGCCACTGCTTCTTCTGCGGTAAAGTAGATTTGTCCGCAGGCAGCACCCGGAGAAGCCGGAAGCCCCTTGGCGATGGATTTTGCATTCTTCAGTTCTTCTGCATCAAACATCGGGTGGAGCAGCTGGTCAATCTGTGCCGGTTCCAGTCTGGTTACGGCAGTCTTTTTATCAATCAGACCCTCGCCTACCATGTCAACGGCGATCTTTACAGCTGCCTGTGCGGTACGCTTGCCGCTTCTGGTCTGCAGCATGTAGAGCTTGCCTCTTTCCACGGTAAACTCCATGTCCTGTACATCTTTATAGTGTTTTTCAAGAAGATCTGCGATCTTGGTGAAATCTGCATACGCTTCTGGGAACGCATCTGCCATCTTCTTGATGTCCATCGGTGTTCTCACACCGGCAACCACGTCTTCGCCCTGGGCGTTTACCAGGAACTCTCCGAAAATCTCGTTGGTTCCGTCAGACGGGCTTCTGGTGAATGCAACACCGGTTCCGGAGGTATCTCCCATGTTTCCGAATACCATGGACTGTACGTTTACAGCAGTACCCAGATCATGTGCGATACCGTTCAGGTTGCGGTAAAGGATGGCACGGTCGTTATTCCAGGAACGGAATACAGCCTTCACTGCTTCGATGAGCTGTTCCTTCGGATCCTGCGGGAAGTCCTTACCGGTTTCTTCCTTCACGATCTGCTTGTAGCCTGCGATGACTTCTTCCAGATCTTCAGCAGTCAGATCCACATCGAACTTGGCACCCTTGGCAGCTTTCTGTCCATCAAATACCTTATCAAATTTTGCCTTTGGAATTTCCTGTACAACATCACCGAACATCTGGATGAAACGGCGGTAGCTGTCCATGGCAAATCTTCTGTTCTCTGTCAGAGCAGCCAGACCCTCCACACTGTGGTCGTTCAGACCCAGATTCAGAATGGTGTCCATCATGCCCGGCATGGAAATCACAGCACCGGAACGTACGGATACCAGCAGCGGGTTTTCCGTGCTTCCGAAGGTCTTGCCGGATACTTCCTCCAGCTCAGCAATCTTTTCATAAATGGAATCAATCAGGTCCTGTGCAATGGTCTTTCCTTCTTCGTAGTACCGGTTGCACGCTTCGGTGGTGATGGTAAAGCCGAAAGGTACCGGCAGACCGATTCTGGTCATTTCCGCCAGGTTTGCACCCTTTCCGCCGAGAAGACCTCTCATGTCCTTTGAGCCTTCGTTAAAAGAATAAACGTATTTTTTCATAAGCCTCCATTTCCGTCACATCAATGACATCTCTCCAAGGCTTACACACTCCGCGTTCCGCGTTTCCTCAGCTTCTGTGTCAGCCTTAGAATACTAATCTTTCTTCGATGTAGGAGCGCACTTCGGATACAGGAATTCTTACCTGTTCCATGGTATCCCGGTCACGGATGGTGACACAGCCGTCTGTCTCCGTATCGAAGTCAACGCAAATGCAGAATGGAGTTCCAATTTCGTCTTCTCTTCTGTATCTCTTACCGATTGAACCCGCTGCATCATAGTCTACCATGAAATACTTCGAGAGTTCTTCATGAATAGGCTCTGCGATTGGTGATAACTTCTTCGCAAGAGGTAATACAGCCGCCTTGAACGGAGCCAGAGCCGGATGGAATTTCATGACCACGCGGGTATCTTCCTTGCCGTTTCCGTCGGTGAGAACCTCTTCCGTATATGCATCAACCAGGAAGGCCAGTGCAACTCTGTCCGCACCCAGTGATGGTTCGATAACATAAGGGACATACTTTTCGTTGGTTTCCGGATCGTTATAGGACAGATCCTGGCCAGAGGTGTTGATGTGCTGCGTCAGATCGAAATCGGTCCGGTCAGCGATGCCCCATAATTCACCCCAGCCGAATGGGAACAGGTATTCAATGTCCGTAGTCGCGTTGCTGTAGTGAGACAGCTCTTCCTTCTCGTGATCTCTGGTACGGATATTTTCCATATTCATGCCCAGACTCTTCAGGAAGTTTACGCAGTATTCCTTCCAGTAAGCGAACCATTCCAGATCGGTACCCGGTTTGCAGAAGAACTCCAGCTCCATCTGCTCAAATTCTCTGGTACGGAATGTGAAGTTCCCCGGTGTGATCTCGTTCCGGAAGGATTTACCGATCTGCGCGATGCCGAACGGCACTTTCTTTCTGGATGTTCTCTGCACATTCTTAAAGTTTACGAAAATACCCTGTGCAGTTTCCGGTCTTAAATAAATCTCAGACTTGGAATCTTCCGTCACACCCTGGAAGGTCTTGAACATCAGATTGAACTGACGGATACCGGTGAAATCGCTCTTGCCGCATTCCGGACATGGAATGTTGTTCTCCGCAATGTAGCTTTCCAGCTTTTCATTGCTCCATCCGTCCACGGTGACGCCTTCGATTCCTTTCTGTGCGTGATAGTCTTCGATCAGCTTGTCGGCTCTGAATCTGGCTTTACAGCTCTTGCAGTCGATCAGCGGATCCGCGAAGCCGCCCACATGACCGGAAGCAACCCAGGTCTTCGGATTCATCAGGATGGCTGCATCCAGCCCTACATTGTATTTGGACTCCTGAACGAACTTTCTCCACCACGCCTTTTTCACGTTGTTTTTGAACTCCACGCCCAGAGGACCATAATCCCATGTATTGGCCAGGCCGCCGTAAATTTCCGAACCCGGGAACACGAAGCCTCTGTTCTTGGCTAACGCCACAATCTTATCCATCGTTACATCTTTGCTCATTTTTAACCTGTCTCCTGAATTATAAAATATTTTTTCGTTTTTTTGTATAGAAAACCGGAAGTCCTGTTTTCTTTTTTAATTTCTTACATTTCGCTTATTTTGGTAAAGTTTTCTGTAAAAAAACTTAATTAATTAAAGGTCGTCCTTTTCTTCCTCTTCTTCATCCGTATCTTCCGCATCGTTCAGCTTTGCTTCCGCCTGGTCCAGCAGATCTTCGATCTTGTCGCCCAGTGCTTCTGCTGCCTCTTCGATATCATCGAAGGTATCTTCCTTCTTTGCCTTGAATTCCGTAATTTTATCGGAAGCAGCATCCTTGATGTTGTTATAGGCTTCGGTCCCTTTCGCCACCACATCATCCACGACGACGGATCCCTTTTCTGCCACTTCCTTACCGATGGCTTCTGCGCGTTCGCTGATGTCAATCACAGTGCCGTCGTCCTTGGTCAGCTCGATCTTGCATTTGAAACCGAAGGCCGCAATGATACCTGCAATCACGCCCCACGGAGCAACAATGGCACCCAGAATCCCTGCGTTTAACGGCAGATTCAGCAGAATATCTCCGTCACGGCTGATGGTGATCTTGGAGATGTTCCCTTTCTTCACCAGTTCCTTGATCTTTTCCACGGTTTCATTGGCTGCCGCATTCACTTTTCTGGCCGGCTTTTCATCCACGGTTTCCTCGATGGCGATGATGGCGTCCACCACGCTGCCGTCTGCGGCTTCCAGTGCATCTTTGGCTTCTTTATAGGATACGCCGGTTCTGTCCTTTACCAGTTCGATCTTTTCTAATGTAATTTCCATGGTTTACCTCCTTTATACATATGACTTCAGGTCTTCTGCGAAAAAAACTTCGCTTTTCAGTTCTTTCACATCCAGATGATATGCCAGATACTGCCGCAGAATGTGCTGCAGCTTCTCCAGCGTCTTCTCCTCCAGCGCCAGCCTGCGGAAGTCCGAAAGCGGGTGCTTCTGGAAATACTTCAATATATCTACTATACCAAAATTTATCTCATAAATCAACGCTCTGCCGTTTTCTTTTCGAAGCTGCTGCCCGCAGGCATCACACAGCATACCGCCTTCTTCCACCGAAAACAGATGCAGATGTTCCGAACCGCCGCATCCGCAGGCCGTACACTGGTTCAGGCAGGGCATGGTCCCCAGAATATCCAGTGCCTTGACCAGATAGGCCATGACCAGGGTTCCATGCTTCTTTTCCCGCTGCTCCATTTCCCCAAGGAAGTCCAGCAGCAGCTGGTAAAGCCGCGGCTGAGCCATCTCCTCCGGAAGGAGCTTCTCCGTCAGCTCCAGCACATAGCTTGCCGCCATATACTTGTCCACGTCTTCCCCGATCCGGTAAAAGCTCTGCAGCACCTGACCGCTGTTCAGGTTGTAGCTTTCCCGGCCTTTGAACAGCTCGTATCTTCCGTTGGTAAAGGGCCGCACCGCCAGTGCGGACTTGTTTTTCCCACCCTCGTTGATGCTGGTTCCCACGTTGATCTTGCCGAATTTCCGGGAAAACAGCAGGATCATCCGCCGTCCTCCCACCGTGCGCACCTGCCGCAGCACGATACCTTCTGTATCGGTAATCATAACTACAGATCCTTATAGCCGAAGTTAGACAGGGCGAAGTCTGAGTCTCTCCAGTTTTCCTTCACCTTGACCCAGAGCTGCAGATAGACCTTCGTGCCCAGCAGTGCCTCAATCTCCAGGCGGGCACTCTTGCCGATGCCCTTCAGCTTCTTTCCTTCCTTGCCGATGATGATACCCTTATGGGATTTTCGCTCGCAGTAAATCACGGCACCGATGCGGGTAATGTCCACATCCTCTTCATAGCTTTCGATTTCCACGGCCACACCATGAGGCACTTCGTCTTCCAGATACATCAGTACCTTTTCCCGTATGATTTCACTGACGATGAACCGTTCCGGATGATCGGTGATCATGTCGGAAGGGAAATACATCGGTCCCTCCTCCAGGAAATCCTCGATGCGTGAGAGCAGCACAGGGACATTCTTTCCCTCCAGCGCCGAAATTCCGAATACCCCGTCAAAAACGCCCATGGCCTCATACGCCTCGAACATCCCCCGGAACACCGCAGGGTCCATCTTGTCGATTTTGTTGATAACCAGAAGCTTCGGCGTCGGAATATCCCGGATCAGATCGAGAATGTATCTGTCCCCCGGTCCCTTCTCCAGCGGACTGTCCACCAGAAACAGGATGACCTCCACCTCCTTGAAGGTGTTCAGGGCAGAATCCGTCATGAAATTTCCCAGCTTGGTCCGCGGTTTATGAATGCCCGGCGTGTCGATGAATACCATCTGGCAGCCTTCCCGGCCCGGAGCATCTTCCCGGGTGTAGATTCCCCGGATGGTGTTTCTGGTGGTCTGCGGCTTGTTGGAGGTGATGGCAATCTTCTCTCCCAGCACCGCGTTCAGTAAAGTGGACTTGCCTACGTTAGGCCGTCCGATAATTCCGATAAATCCTGTTTTCAAAGTCTGAATCCCTCCGGCAGTATTTCTTCCATGGTATAGACCCGCAGGGAGTCCTCATCGTTTCCTGTAATAATCTTGAAGTCATCCTCGCAGAATTCCTTCATGAACTGGCGGCAGATTCCGCACGGCCATGCCTCTCCGTCGGACGAAACCACCGCGATGGCCTCAAACTCCATGCAGCCTTCCGAAATGGCCTTGACGAAGGCGGTCCGCTCTGCGCAGATGGTGCCTCCGAACGAGGAGTTCTCCACATTGACACCGGTATACACCTTCCCGTCCTTTCCCAGCAGGGCGGCGCCTACCTTGAATTTGGAAAACGGCGCGTAGGCCAGCGGAATCATTTCCACGGCCTGTCGGTAAAGTTCCCTGTACTTCATCTCAATTTTCCTCCCTTTTTAATCCGATCCGTTCCATGACCTCCTCTTCCCGGCGGCGCATGATCCGTTTCTCATCTTCCTCCATATGATCGTAACCCAGCAGATGGAGCACGCTGTGCACAAACAGATAGATGATCTCCCTTTCAAAGGAATGGCCGAACTCCTCAGCCTGCTCCTTCGCCC
>JAEDMR010000060.1 GCA_016302925.1 Bacillota bacterium | reverse complement strand
ACTGCCCGGCATGATCAGCAGTTTTTCTGTCAGTACATGCTCCCGGTCCGCCATGGAAACAGCCTGTTCAATGATGTTTTCCAATTCCCGCACGTTCCCGGGATACTCATAGCTTCGCAGCTTTCTGGCCGCTCCGTCGGAGATCATCCAGATTTCCTTGCCAAATCTTTTATTGTGTTTTTCCAGAAACCGCTCGGCCAGCACAATGATGTCTCCCGCACGTTCCCGCAGCGGCGGGATGGAGATATTCACCACGTTGAGACGGTAGTACAGGTCTTTTCGCAGCTTCCCGTGAGCCATCAGATCCTCTGGAGATTCATTGACCGTGGCGATGATCCGCACATCCACCGGAATGTCCTTCGTGCCCCCTACCCGTCGGATATAGTTTTCTTGCAGCACTCGCAAAAGCTTGCTCTGCAGGTCATATGGCATTGCACTGATCTCGTCCAGCAGAAGCGTTCCGCCGTTTGCCTGCTCGAAGAGCCCGGCCCGGTCTACCGCACCGGTGAACCCGCCTTTGGTCGTGCCGAAAAGCATACCCTCCAGCAGGGGCTCGGGAATAGCCGCACAGTTCTGTGCCAGAAACGGTTTATCTTTTCGCGGACCGGCATAATGAATACTCTGGGCAAACAGTTCTTTTCCGGTTCCTGTCTCGCCGAAGATAAAGACGGATGCATCATTGCCCGCTGCACGCTTGGCCCGATTCACAACTTCCAGAAAGTTCTCGCTCTCTCCATACAGATCATCGAAGGAATACCTTTTGATCCCGTCTTTTCTGGCGGGACTTCCTTCCCCGCTCAGTTCCATCAGCTTGTCCGACATCTGCCGGATATCGGTGATGTCCTTGGCCACTTCAATGGCCGCCACCGTTTCTCCATCTACAATGACCGGCAGGGTACTGTTGATGGTGGTGACCTCCTTTCCGTAAAGGTTTTTATAGGTCTGCTGCTGCCGCACGGTGGATTCGTTCTTTTTCAGCGCCTTGAACATGGTGGACTCGTCCAGATTAAAATCCGGGAAGGCCTCGTGGAACTTCTTTCCCAGCACGTCCTCCACATTGACCTTTTCCAGATCCGCCATGGTGTGGTTATAGAAGAGGCCTTTTCCTTCTTTATCCACGATATAGATGCCTTCGTCCACCAGGTTAATCAGCTCGTAAATGATCTTCTTATAATATTCCGCTTTCATTCGGACGCCTCCTCCCCCGTTGGCTCTTCATGCAACGTCGGTCCGATGACTTTCTGTATGTATTCCCGGTAACCGCCGGCCAGATGGTATGCGTCATAGCCTGCATCCAGCAGAAGCTCGGTAACCGGCCGGCTGATCTCCCCCGCTTGGCAGAACACACAGATTTTTCTGTCCCGGGGCAGCTCATAAAGCCTGCCGATCTCATCCATGGGCAGATTCACTGCTTCCGGCAGACTTCCAAAAGAGAACATGGTCTTGCTGCGCACATCCAGCAAAAGTGCATTCTCAAAAGGGTGCTTCAGATATTCGCAGATATCCATTTCCCGCTCTTCTAGCCACATGTCAGTACCTCATAATCCGCCCTGTTTTCCTTTACGCTGCAGATTGTTTTCTGCCTGCCGCAGACCGGGCAATCCGCTTCCGCCTCCGCCTCCATCTCACGGAATTCCATGTTCAGTCCGTCGAAATACAGTACCCGTCCGGTCAGAAGCTGTCCGATTCCCAGCAGATACTTGACTGCTTCTACTGCCTGTATGCTTCCAAGAACCCCAACAGCCGCACCCAGCACCCCTGCCTGCGCACAGGTCATCGTCCCATCATCTTCCGGCACCTCCGGCAGCAGGCAACGCAGGCACGGCCCATTCCCCGGGACATAGGTCATGACCTGTCCCTGGAATTTTACGATTCCCGCATGCACATATGGCTTGCCCGCCAGCACACAGGCGTCATTGATGAGAAATTTCGACGGGAACCGATCCGTGGCATCAATGATAAAGTCGTAGTCTGCAATGGTTTCTTCTATATTATCTGCGTTCATTCTTTCATGGTACAAAACCGTCTCCACATCCGGATTGAGCCTGCTTATAAACGCGGCCGCACTTTCCACTTTTTCCATTCCCAGTGTTTCCGTACTGTGGATCACCTGCCGCTGCAGGTTCGATAGATCTACCCGGTCATCATCGGCAATTCCAATCCGGCCCACGCCGGCTGCTGCCAGATACATCATGGCCGCAGATCCCAGTGCACCGGCGCCGATCACCAGAACCTTTGAAGAAAGAAGCTTCTTCTGTCCTGCCACACCGATCTCCTGCAGCACGAAATGCCGGGAATAGCGCTGCAGCTGCTCGCTTGTAAATGCCATACCTTCGCCTCCTCTGTTCTTGCTTATTCCTTTATTCCGCCCTTAGTATAACACAAAAAAACACCAGGTGCAAATATTTTTGCACCCGGCATTTCTACTCTTTTTTCGGTGATTCCAGCGGTGGCCGAGTTTTCGTCCGTGAAAGACGCAATTCATCCAAAACCCATACAAATCAAGCAAAAAATATCCAAAAGGGTCGGGTGATATTGTGTGCGATGCAGCCATACATGGCAAAACTTTGAAAATCGTAGGAAAAATGCCGATTTGTCATGAGTTATTACGGAATTGTGGAAAATTATTCCTTTTTTGCAAAGGGTGCACCCGACCTTTTTTGCGATTTTTCTTTAGATTTATATGGGTTTTATTGGACTAACCACGCCGCTTCTCTGGAAGAACTCGGGCGTCGCTGCCAGTTTTCTACACTGAAATATTTCCACCACATTCTCCATCTTCCCAAACCTTGATTTTTATAGTATAATACCTTGGGTACAGAAAAGAAGACATTGAAAAAGGAAGTTAACGATACAATGAGATTAAGAAAAGAAACCGAGATAGCAACCGAGAACATGCCGGAAGAAGAGATTTTGCTCATTGCCAATGTGTCCGACGCGCTGGCACACCCGGCGAGAGTGAAGATTTTCCGCTACATCATGCAGGCCAATAAGGCCATGGTCACCGTCTGCAACAAGGATCTGGTGGAGCATTTCGACTACGCCCAGGCAACCATCAGCCAGCACGTGAAGAAGCTGGTGTCCTCCGGTCTGGTGGAAGTGAAAAAGAAGGACAAGTTTTCCTATTATTATGCCAATCTGGGCATGCTGTCCCGCTACCTGAATGCCACCCGGAAGTTTTCCGTGATGTAAAGTCCGCATGAAACCCAAAAGTATATGAAAAAAATCCCTGCCCGAAACAGACGGAGCAGGGATTGTTTTTTATGAGATTAGATGGGGTGCCTTCTACCCCCGCAGACCGAAAAAGTCTGCCGCGTTGTCATAGAGGATTCTCCGAATTCCCTCTTCATCCACACCGCTGACCAGCACCTTCTGAAGTTCTACGGAAGGATCGTGGAACGGCGTATCTGTACCGAACATGATCCGGTTCTTGCCTACGGTCTCGTACGCTTCCCGGATCTTCGACGGCATAGGCATACCGGACATTTCCAGCCAGATGTTCGGATACCGCCGGGCCATTTTCAGTGCCGCGTCGATGTATACGCCATGGCCGTGGCCCATGTGGATCATCATAATCTTCACATTCGGATGCCGTTCTGCCAGCAGACCAATCTGCCACGGCAGAGAATACGGCGGGTGGCCGCTGTGAATGCAGACCGTAGTGCCAGCCTTTTCCGCCTTATCCAGGATGGGATCCAGGGCCTCCGTGTCGGCGCAGTATGCATGGCGGAGCGGGTTCAGCTTCACAGTCCGAAAGCCCTTTTCGAAATAATGCTCCATGGAATCCACGGTAGCCGGGTTCAGCGGATTTACATAAACAGCACCCACGATCCGCCCCGGATATTTCTCCATCATTTCCAGGGTCACATCGTTATCTTCGTTGCAGAGGACCGTCTTTTCGATTTCGAAGCGGTCCATCTGAGCAATCAGCTCTTCTCCGGTGATTCCCACGTCAGCCCATCCGCCGATGTAGCCGATGTGTGCATGTGCATCTATGATTTTCATTTCCCTGCACCATCCTTTCCCATGAAGCGGAAAATGTGCTTCGATAGTACGCTGGCCAGCACGGCAAACAGCACCACACCCACGGTGGTCTGAATGCAGATGTTCGGAATGGATGCGATGGCAGGTCCGGAACCCACCAGCACCACCTTCACCAGGGTGTATGCGGTAATCTGGAAAATTCCGCCCGTCACAGCACCGCCGATCTGCAAGCTGCGGCTTTCCGGATTTTTCTTTATGATCGTACCCATGATGAACGCCATAATATATTTGATCACCAGTGTCGGCAAAATCCATGCTGCTGCCCCTGCCAGAAGGTCAGACAGCGCGCCGCCGATTCCCGCTGCGATGGCCCCGTTCTTCCGTCCCAGCATGATCACCGCCAGGAAGATCATGCAGTCTCCCATATGACTGTAGCCACCTGTGGCCGGATTCGGGATTTTAATAATGTAAGTCGCCACAAAGATGATAGCCGCCATTAGTGCAGTCATGACAAGGGTTCTGGTCTTTTCGTTTGTCTGGTTCATAATCATTCCTCCAATTGAATTGTGCTTCTGCTGTTCATTATAGAGGAATTCTGTTATGATTAAAATGTACAATTTTTATTATTTTTCAGTATACAGATTTTCGTCCTGTTCCATTTCTTCAAACCGATAGACCTGTTTCACATCCGGATATTTCTCGTGATCCACCTCGGAAGCGAACATTTCATAAGGTCTGACCCAGACGCCGCCTTCTCCATACAGTGCCCGGTAAACCACGTATGCTTCTCTGGTCTCGGAATGGGTTGCGATGTGAAGGACCTGATACTCTCCGCCTTTGAAATGACGGTACTTTTTCCCTTCATGAATGATTCTGTCTTCCATTTATCGTTCCTTCTCCCGCAGCATCATGGCAGCCGCCATGTTTCCGTTCTGCCCGTGCTGTCCCCGGTACGAAAAGAACCACTCCGGATGACACCGGGTGCACAGCTGCATATCGACGATATGGTCCGCCGATACGCCGGCTTCCATCAGGGTCCAGCGGATGACAGCCTTCAGATCCAGGTAGTATTTTCGCAGACCGCCGTGCTTCTCCATGCGTCCGAACTGTCGCCACACCCCATGCTTTTGGAAAAACATCTCCGCCACATCTTCGTCCACCTCGAAACAATCCTGGCAAAGTCCCGGGCCGATGCCTGCCAGAATGTCCGAAGGCACGCAGCCGTAGTGCGTGCGCATTTTGTCAATCATTTCCCCGGCAATTTTCCCCAGCGTCCCGCGCCAGCCGGAATGTGCCAGCCCGATAACGCGGCGCACCGGATCATAAAAATACAGCGGATTGCAGTCCCCATGGGTCGTGATCAGGGTGATGCCCGGCCGGTCGGTCACCAGGCCGTCGATATCTTCATAGCTTCGCTCCCGTGTAATACCCATGCCCAGGTGTCTCTCATCCACTTCCATCACATTCGCAGTGTGAGTCTGGTTGCTTCGAACCATCTTTTCCGCTTCCGTTTCCAGCACATCGGCCAGAATGCGGTAATTTTGCAAAATATGCTCTGCCGGCTCTTCCGGGCACTTGCCGAAGTTCCAGCTTTCCCGGGGGCCTTTGCTTACGCCTCCCCTCCGGGTTGTAAACAGATGGGAGATCTCCTCATATTCATCGAACTGCGGGAAAGTGAGCCAGCAGGTTTCTCCTTTCTGATGGAGGTGATATCGGTTCATCAGTATTCTCCTTCTTTCTGATCCTTTTTATTTATGATAGGTCTCATTGCGGTTGATTTTAAAGCTGCGGTAGATCTGCTCCAGCAGAATCACCCGCATCATCTGATGGGGGAACGTCATACGGGAAAAGGACAGCTTGAAATCGGCCCGCCGGCTCACTTCTGCCGAAAGCCCCAGACTTCCGCCGATGACAAAGGCGATATCGCTTCTGCCCATGCCGGCCAGATCCTCTATTTTCCCTGCCAGTTCCTCCGAGCTGAGGGCTTTTCCCAGCACCTCCAGCGTAATCACGTAGGTGCTGTCACTGATCTGCTTCAGAATGGAGCGGCCTTCTTCCAGCTTCACATTCTCCTCGTCGGCTGCCGAGGCCTTATCCGGCAGCCGGGCTTCCTTCAGCTCCACAATCTCTAGAGTGCAGAACCGCTGCAGTCGCTTGCTGTACTCTGCCACCGCCTCTGTCCAGTATTTTTCTTTCAGTTTGCCGATACAGATAATCTGAATTTTCATCTATGCTATACCTCCGTCAGGATCGGAGTCTGCTCCGGCCCCAGCACATCCATATAGAGATCCTTTCCTATGTAATAGTCTGCTTCTTCCAACACATTGCGCACCGTCAGGAATGCCTGCTGCGGGGTGTTGTTTTCCCGGCTCAGGTGGGCCAGAAAGACCCGGGGCACCTTGCAGCGATCCGGCTCGCGAAGGAGCTGGACCAGACACCTGCCTGCCGTCTCATTGGACAGATGCCCCACATCGCTGAGGATACGACGCTTGACCGGATACGGGTACCTGCCGTAGAGCAGAATATTCTCTTCATGGTTGGCCTCCAGAACCAGCAGATCCGCATCTTTCATCGCGTCATAAACTTCCTCCGTGACACAGCCAGTATCCGTCACGATGGCGATTTTTTTCCCGTCCTTTTCGAAGGTGTAGGCGGTGGGCTGCGCTGCATCATGGGACAGCGGAAAGCTGTGGACCAGAATATCGCCCACCATCAGATCACAGTTTTCCGGCGAGATGGTCACCAGCTTTTCCGCTATGGCGTCTGCTGCCTTGGGTTCCAGACCGGCTGCAGTTCCTTCTGATGCGATGAACCAGGCCTCCGGTGCTTTCTTATGGAAGGCGGAAACGCTTTTCACATGGTCCACGTGCTCATGGGTGAGAAACACGGCGGAAATTTTCGACGGTTTTTCTCCCAGCGTCTCCAGCGCCGATACGATTCGGGAAGCGCTGATGCCCACATCCACTAACAAATGGGTTGTTTCACTTTTGATATAATAACAGTTTCCGCTGCTGCTGCTTGCAAATGCGCTGAATCCTAATGTCAATTTTTCCCTCCGTGGCAGTTTCCGAAGAGGACTGCCGCTTTTTTCATTCGTTCTGCCACTTTTACGCCAAACGGGCATCTGGTCTCACATCCGCCGCAGCCGATGCAGTGGGATGCGTTTCTTTCCAATGCGAAGTAATGCTGCCGAACCGATTCCGGCATCGTTTCCTGAACATCTGCCAGATCATACAGCTTGTTCACCATGGCGATATCAATATTCTCCGGGCATGGTTTACAGTGATTGCAGTACATGCACCTGCCGCTGTAGGCATGCTGCGGTGCGTCTGCCAGCACGCTGGCATAATCTTTCTCTGCGTCACATGCAGTCTCATAGGAAACGGCTTCCAGCACGTGCTCCGGCTCCGAGTATCCCACAAGAATGCTGGCAACGGAAGGCCGCGTCAGGGCATAATGGATACACTGGGTCGGAAGAAGCGCCACACCGAACGGGGAGGTCTTTTCATCCAGCAGTCTGCCTCCGCCGTAACCCTTCATGACGGTCATGCCGATATCCTGCTGCTCACACAGCTGATAAAGGGCTGCCCGCTGGGGATCCATTCCGGCAAGAGAAGCATCATATTCTCCAAAATAGTCATCGATATTTTCTGTCGGCGGCATCAGGTCGAAGGCCGGATTCACCGAAAACAGCAGCATTTCGATTTCTCCGGAAAGCACAGCTTTCTTCGCCACCTGAGGATTGTGGGTGCTGAGGCCTACATGGCGGATAGTCCCTTTCTCCTTCAGTTCGTGGACATATTCCAGGAAAGGACCGCGGATAATCTCCTCCCAGTCTTTCTCTGCGTCTACATAATGAATCATACCCAGATCGATATAGTCGGTCTGCAGCCGCGCAAGCAGATCCTCGAAGGCCGGCTTCACCACACTCAGATCCCGCGTTCGCACATACTGCCCGTCCTGCCAGGTGGAACCGATATGCCCCTGGATATACCATTTTTCCCTGGTGCCATTCAGACAGGTGCCGATGGCACTGCGCACATTCGGTTCTGACATCCAGCAGTCCAGAATATTGATGCCCTGCGCCTCGCAGGTCCGAATGATCTGCCGGCATTTCTCCAGGTCCATTCTCTCAAACCATTCTGCCCCCAGGCCGATCTCACTGACCATTAATTCTGTTTTTCCAAGTCTTCTGTACTGCATTTTTCTTCCTCCCCTGTATATTATATCCTGCTGCAGGCAGTTTTCCGTCTGTGTGCTATTATACCTCGTGCACCCCGGTTTGACAAGCCGGGCCATTGGAAATCCGAAGTGGATTCCGTCAGAAAAAAACAGGTTTGCCGGTTGTAAAACTCCGGAAAATAGTCCATAATATACATATCTTATGACGGAGAAAAATCAGAAATCAGAAAAAAGGAGTCTGCTATGGCGATTTTGAGAATTTATACCGACGGCGCCTGTGCCAACAATCAGGGGGACATCAATTTCGGCGGCTGGGGCGCCATCCTGGAGTTCGGCGAACATCAGAAGGAGCTCTTTGGCGGAGAAGCCAATACCACCAACAATCGAATGGAGCTGACGGCAGTTATTTCTGCACTGAAAGCTCTGAAAAAGACGGGACAGACCATTCAGGTCTTCACGGACAGTTCCTATGTGGCCAACTGCTTCCGGGAGAAATGGTACGAATCCTGGGAGAAAAACAAGTGGCGCAATGCGGCGAAGAAATCCGTGGAGAATCAGGAACTGTGGAAGGAACTCCTTGCTCTGGTTCGCCAGCACGATGTGGCCTTTTACCGGGTCAAGGGACATGTAAATCTGGAAAGCAAATCCACAGATTTCGACAAGCTGTACGAAAAGTTCCTCCAGTGGAACGGCAGCAGTTTCCGTTTCGAGGATTTCCAGTATGTGACGAAGATGAACAACCGTGCCGACGAGCTGGCCAATCGGGGGATCGATCAGGTGCGCAGCTCCGCAGAATAATATAAAAGCCGGATTTCCCGGCTTTTTTCATTTCACATATTTCGTTTCCCACTTCTTCCCCCGGTACCGGACCAGGAACAGCAGCAGGCGGCAGACCCAGTCGATGAACATGGCATACCAGGTGCCCAGAACGCCCATGCCAAGATATTTGGCAAACAGGAATCCGGTCAGAATCCGGAAGGTCCACATGGATGCAACTGCTACAATCATCACATAAGAGGTATCTCCAGCCCCTTTCAGTGCCTGAGGCAATGTAAATGCGGCAGGCCACATGAGAATCCCCAGCCCTCCGTGGAGCCACAGGATGATCATGGCAAGATGTGCTGCCTCTCCGGACACATTATACAGCCCCACCAGCAGAGACTGGATGGCAAACAGGAGGAGATTCCAGATCAGCATCAGCACATAGGACCAGCACATCAGTTTGCGGATATAGAATCTGGCGTGTTCGAAATCTCTGGCGCCGGCACACTGACTGACTACCGTGATCATTCCCACGCCGATGGCTGCAGCCGGCAGGGTCTGTACAGTGGCGATGCTGTTTCCGATGGCATTGGCTGCGATGGATGCCGTGCCGAAACTGGAAACCAGACTGAGAAGCATGACCTTTCCCAGCTGGAACAGGCTGCTTTCAATGCTGCTCGGCACACCTACCTGCAGAATCTTTTTCACCATATCTCCCTGAAACCGGTAATGAAACGGCCGGGAAATATGTATGATATAAGCCGGATTCCGCAGCAGAACAATGACTGCCGCAGCACCCAGCACCCGGGCTGCAAAGGTAGGGATGGCCACACCTTCCACGCCCATGCCGACGCCGAAAATGAGGATTGCATTGCCGCATACGTTGACCAGATTCATGACCACGGAAATCTTCATGGATACCGATGAGTTTCCCATGACGCGGAAGATTGCCGCACCGGCACTGTACAGTGCCATAAACGGAATCGAAGCTTCCACAATGAGAAAATAAGTATTGGCATAGGCCATGACATCCGCATCAATCCTGCCGAAGAGACCATGCAGGATGATGGATTTTGCCAGGTAAAGGACTGCCATCACAGCAGTGCCCAGAAGCACCACGAAAACCAACAGCTGCCGGCCGGCTTCGTTTGCTCTTTCCGTATCCTTTCGACCCAGAAACTGGCCGCAGACCACCGCACCGCCGGTTGCCAGGGCGTTCATGGCGAAAAACAGCAGCACATTGATGGAATCCACCAGAGAAACTGCCGATACGGCGGCTTCGCCCACGCTGGCCACCATGACGGAATCCGCCAGGCCCACGGCAACCCCCAGAAACTGTTCTATCACCAGGGGAAAAATCAATACTCTCAGTTGTTTATTGGTAAAGGTTATTTGTCCAAGCTGCTTCTCCAACGAGTGTCTCTGCTACTCAAAACATAGACAAAAGTGTCCATATCGAGATTGTTACTGCTTCAT
>JAEDMR010000059.1 GCA_016302925.1 Bacillota bacterium | reverse complement strand
AACTATTTTACACTATCGTATCTTAACAAATCTTGCGAAAAAAAAGCAGCAGAAAATTCTTAATTCTTTCTTAAAAAATGAAACAGGCACAGTTTTTACGCTGGGCCTTTCATACGGAAAAAGTGTTTTCCTTCGTTTTATTCTTCTGCTGCCAGCTCGCTGCGCATCCGGGCCAGACTCCGCACCAGCCGGTTCAGGTCGTTGATCCGGCGCACCACCGTATAGGCGTTTTCTTCACGGTACATGAAGATGGTGTTCAGAGTCCGGGACAGTTCTTCACACAACTGATCCGTCTGGCGGAGAAACACTGCCTGATCCAGACCGCTGCCCACTGCCGTTTCATCCATTTCCACCTCCGGCAGGTCATAATGATATTCTATGCCGAACAGCTGCTGCACTTTGTCCGAGAGCTGGTTCTTAAACTGATTCAGCTGGGCCTGGAGCATGGCCCCGTTTCCGGCGAACTCCCGCCCGAAGGCTGCTGCCTCTTCCTGCACTTCCTGAAAGGTCTGGTTCATTTTTCCGAACTTTTCTTCGAATTCTTCCCCGGTCATGCTGAGGGCAGTCCGGTACAGGGTGATCTGATGCAGCGCACTCTGGACGATGTCCCGCAGTTTCAGCCGCACAGACGCCTGAATGATGTCCGCCGCCTTCTGCCGGCAGTCCCTCTCCACCGCTTCTTCCAGTTCCGTCAGGCCGGTCTGCTTCCTGGCACTGACGGCAAACAGCTGGATCTCGTCCACTTCCATCAATTTTGCAATGAGCCGGCGGCAGTAAGACAGGTATGCTTCCAGATCCTCTTCATCCACGATATCTGCCTTATTGACGGCGAAATAGAATTTCGAAGCAAAGGCCCGGGTCTTCTCCAGAAACTCAATCTCGATCTGGTTAATAGGGCTGTCCACCGACAGCAGGAAAATCACCGCATCACTTTCTTTCACGAAGGCATAGGCCGCGTCGGAGTTTTTCTGATGGACCGAGCCCACTCCCGGTGTGTCCACCAGGGTAATTCCCGTCTTCAGGAAATCTGCCGGCACCGAAAGCTCCACCCGTGAAACGCCCAGACGGTTGTCCTGGTTCTCCTGCTCGTTGATGTAGCCGCCGATCTCGTCGAAACTGCAGGTCACTACCGCCCCATTCTCAAAATGCACCCGCGCGGTCCTTTCCTCACCGTACTTCACGGTAGTCACCACAGCAGTCACCGGCACGATGCCTACCGGCATCACCTTATCCCCCAGAATGCCGTTTACTAGAGTGCTCTTTCCCCGTTTGAACTGGCCGATGACGGAGACGGTCATTTCCTGCTTTTCAATCTTTTTTGCCAGAGTGCGGACCTGCATCAGTTCCCTGCCTGTAATTTCGTATTTCCCAAACAGCGTTTCCAGCTGTTTTACCTTTTCCAGTATGTTTTCACCCATTCTTTTTTCCTTACCTGTTTCTCTGAAATTTTCCAATAAAAATACCTTCTGTCTGATGACAAAAGGTATTGTATCACAGAATCTGCCTGAAAGAAAGAGGTTCCGGTCAGAATTCCTTCTTATCCATGATCCGGTTGCTAATGGTGAAAGAGATCAGAAGCAGCAGCAGTGCCAGTGCGCCGAAAAATAGTCCGCCGGAACTGCCGCTGAACCGGCTGAAGAAACCGTTCAGCATTTCTTCTTTTCCGGACAGAAGCACGCCGCCTCCGCCGATGAAGGCCGCCACGCCGAAGAGCACCAGTCGTCCCTTCTGTACACCGTACTTAAAGTCCACCGGCAGCAGCAAGGAGATGAAAATCGCCGCAATGACGATACCCACCACAGAAATCTGCAGCAGCTCCCAGAAGGCAGCGTCTCCCGAACCAAAGCCGAGGAGACGGATGATCAGCGTGGCTGCCGTGCCCACCACAATCCCCAGCAGTGCATAGAAAATGGCGACGATATATTTTGCGAGGACCAGCTGACGCCGGGTCACCGGCATGGTCAGGGCGAAAATTTCCCACTGGCAGGATTCATCCATGGCAAGATTGCTGATCACCATCACTGTGGCATATACCGCGCACATGATAATCAATGTACCTTCCGCCGAGTTGGCGAAGCAGACGATAAAAATCACAAGCATCATGGCGAATGCCTTCAGCTGCCCCAGCTGATTGCAGATGTCTTTTAGAATAAGCCCTTTCATTTCCGCTCTCCTTTCACATAAAACAGCATGATTTCATCGATAGTCGGCGCATCGATGACCAGCTCCGGATATCTCCTTCCGGCCCCCTGCCGGTCGCACGTCAGCACGCTGCACTGGTAGTCTTCCATGCGCCATGCCACCATGTCTTCCGGACGGATCTTCGCGAAGTCCGAGCGGCTGCAGCGGATCACCCCATACTGGTACAGAAGCTGGTCCTTCGGCAGGCAGAAGATCAGTTTCCCCTCGTGGAGGAATGCGATATAGTCGGCGATCTTTTCCAGATCCGTTGTGATATGGGAGGACAGCAGAATCGCATGGCTTTCGTCCTGCATGAAGTCCAGGAAAATATCCAGGATGTCGTCCCGCATGACGGGATCCAGGCCCGATGTGGGTTCATCAAGAATCAGCAGGTTGGCATGGTGGGACAGACCCACCGCCAGATTGAACTTCATCTTCATGCCCTTGCTGAAATCTTTCAGCGGTTTTTTTTGCGGCAGATTGAACTTCCGCATGCAATCTTCCCACGTCTGGCTGTCCCAGCTGCGATAGATGGAGCTGCAGATGGCTTCCGCCTGCTTCATGTTCAGATTCGGGCTGAAATGGGGCGTATCGAAAACCACGCTGATTTTCTCCCGGACGCCGTTGGGATCTTCCGCCAGCTCTTTTCCGTAAAATTTCACGCTTCCGCAGTCTCTGTGAAGCAGTTCCATGGCAGTCTTTATGGTCGTGGTCTTGCCTGCGCCGTTTTCTCCGATCAGACCAACCACCGATCCGGCGGGTACGGTCAGATCCACGTCCTGCAGGCTGAAATCGCCGAAGTCCTTCCGCAGACCGCGAATCTCCAACGCATTTGCTGTATTCGAAATAGTATTCATAAATCTGGATCCTCCTCATAAAACAGTTCCAGCAGTTCCTTCATCTTCGCCAGGCTGATGCCGCATTTCCGTCCGATGTCGGCGGCCTTCGCCAGATGGTCTTCGGCCATGCGCTGCTGTTCTTCCTGCCAGAAGTCGGAACCGTCGGCAGAAATGAAGCTGCCCTTTCCCACGGCGGTCTCAATGAAACCGTCCTTCTGCAGGTCTTCGTAGGCCCGCTGCACCGTGATGACGCTGATGTGCAGGGATTTCGCCAGGGCACGCATGGAGGGGATGGAATCCCCCGGCTTCAGGGTGCCGTCCATGACCTGTGCCTTCACCTGCGAGGTGATCTGCTCGTAGATGGGCGTGCTGGATGTATTGCTGATAATGATATCCATTAAATAAACCTCCCGGGAAAAACAATAGTGTACTTATTGGATAAGTACACTATATAACATTTATATACACTTGTCAAGATAAAACTTAATAAAATCCGCACTCCCGGCATCCGTACTTTTCCCGGGTTTCCTCGGTGCAGATCATCGGGTAAACCACCAGATTCGGCCGCAGGCGATCTCCCATCAGGGATTTCAGCGCCGCAATCTGGCACAGGGTTCCCACAAACTCCGTATGCTGTCCCGTCTTGACGCTTCGCATGGTCTGCCGGTAAACCGGCGGCATATCCCGCTTATAATATTCTTCGTTAAACTCGTACCAGTCGTCAAAATCCGGCAGATCCACCGGGTTAAACAGCGGGCAGTACAGCCTGCAGGCATTGCATTTATTACAGCCACGCTCATCGATGACCGGTTCTCTGCGGCCATCCTCTGTCTCCACGATTCTCACGCACCGGGCTTTGCATGCCACATCGCAGGCCCCGCAGCCATTGCAGTTCTTAATATTTTCTGTCAGTTGCATTCTGTTCCACCTCTTATCATGATATCTTCATTCGTCATCTGTAAAAAAATATGGCAGCCCATTTCTTACAGGCTACCATATTATCATACTCTATCTGCTACAGTTTTTCAATGACATAATCCGCGAATTCCTGGCAGGTTGCCCCGTCCCGGGTGCCGGTGACCACGACCTTCTTTTCGGTCTCACCGCACAGAGTCAGTGCCGAAGCCAGCCGGTCTGCCTTTTCAATCAGGCCGATATGGCGCAACAGCATCTCCGCCGCCTTGAAAATGCTGGATGGGTTGGCATAGTCCGCCAGACCTTCCTCCACCATCCGCGGTGCACTGCCGTGGATGGCCTCAAACATGGCATAGCGGTCGCCGATATTGGCACTGCCGGCGGTTCCCACGCCTCCCTGGATCTCCGCCGCTTCATCGGTGATGATATCACCATAGAGATTCGGCAGGACGAAGACCTGAAACTGATTCCGGATCGCCGGATTCACCAGATTTGCCGTCATGATGTCGATATACCAGTCTTCCGTATGAATCCCTGGATAATCCGCTGCCACCTCATGACAGATGCGGGTGAAGTTTCCGTCCGTCTTCTTCATGATATTTGCCTTGGTAACGATGGACACGCTGGTCTTGCCGTTCTGCTTGGCATATTCGAAGGCTGCCCGGGCGATTCTTCTGGTTCCCGGCTCCGTAGTCACCTTGAAATCTATGGACAGGCAGCCCGGCACTTCGATGCCCCGGCTTCCCAGCACGTATTCGCCCTCTGTGTTTTCCCGGTAAAACATCCAGTCGATGCCCTCCTCCGGTACGGAAACCGGCCGCACATTGGCATACAGATCCAGTTCCCGCCGCAGGGTTACGTTGGCACTTTCCATGGTGCCGCCCTTCGGCGTGGTGGTAGGCCCTTTCAAAATCACGTCGCAGGACTTGATAGCTTCCAGCACATCCTCCGGCACCGTCTTGCCCAGAGCCAGACGGTTTTCGATGGTCAGGCCATCGATTTCCTTCAGAACCACCCGGCCGCCGGAAATCTCGTCTTTCAGAAGTACCGAGAGAACACGTTTTGCCTGGTCCATGATGATTGGACCGATGCCGTCGCCGCCGATCAGCCCCACCGTAATCACCGGCAGCGATGCGTAATCCTTCGCACCGCAATCCTGCAGCATCTGATCCGTCCGCGCCAGCTGTTCCCGCAGCAGAGTCTCAAACTGCTCTGCTGCATTTTTTATGTAATCTTCTCTTGTCATGGTTTACTTTCCTCCAAGTCCCACATATTTCAGCAGACCGCCGGCCTTGAGAATGGCCTTCTGCCGGTCCGTAAAGCTGCACACCAAGGCAAACGCCTCGCCGCTGGTCTTATCCTGCAGGATCATTTCTCCGCTGTCCATGCCCGCATAGATGTTCTCGATGACCAGTTCATCACCCTGGGACAGCTTGTCATAATCCTCCGGATTTTTGAACGTCAGCGGCATAATGCCGGCGTTGATCAGGTTCGCCACATGAATCCGCGCGAAGCTCTTGGTGATTACCGCACGAACCCCCAGATACAGCGGAACCAGCGCCGCATGTTCTCTGGAAGATCCCTGTCCGTAATTGCTGCCGCCCACGATGATGCTCTGGCCGGCTTCCCTGGCACGCTGCGGGAAAGTGGTGTCGCAGACGCCGAAGCAGTACTGGGACAGATGCGGAATGTTGGAACGATACGGCAGAATCTTCGCCCCTGCCGGCATGATGTGGTCGGTGGTAATGTTATCGCCTACTTTCAGCACCAGAGGTACCTGCAGGCAATCGTCCATCGGACGGCTGTCCGGGAACGGTTTGATGTTCGGACCTCTCAAAATCTCCACGCCCGGCGCTTCTTCGGCTGATGCCGGCGGAAGGATGGCGCTGTCGTCGATTTTGAATGCCTCCGGCATGGTGATTTCCGACATATCACCCAGCAGCATCGGATCAGTGATTTCTCCCGTCAGAGCCGCTGCCACTGCGGTTTCCGGCGATACCAGGTAGACCTGTCCGTCTGCCGTGCCGCTTCTGCCTTCGAAATTCCGGTTAAAGGTCCGCAGGGATACTCCGCCGGAGTTCGGCGAGAAGCCCATGCCGATGCACGGACCGCAGGCACATTCCAGAACCCGGGCGCCGCTGGCCAGAATATCCGAAAGAGCGCCGCAGTCTGCCAGCATTGCCAGCACCTGTTTAGAACCCGGAGAAACGGACAGGCTCACTTCCGGTTTGATGGTCTTTCCCTTCAGAAGGGCTGCCACCTTCAGCATGTCATATAAGGATGAGTTGGTGCAGGAACCGATGCAGACCTGGTCTACCTTCGTTCCCTTCAGGCTCTCCACAGTGACCACGTTATCCGGGCTGTGCGGATAGGCAATCATCGGTTTCAGTTCGGACAAGTTGATGTCAATCACCTTATCATATACGGCATCCGGATCGCTCTGCAGTTCCACGAAGTCTTCCCCTCTGCCTTCCGCTTCCAGGAATGCCCTGGTCACTTCGTCCGACGGGAAGATGGAGGTGGTGGCTCCCAGCTCCGTACCCATGTTGGTGATAGTGGCACGTTCCGGCACAGACAGAGTTTTAATGCCATCGCCGCCCCATTCGATGATGGCGCCTACGCCGCCTTTCACAGATAAGATGCGCAGAATCTCCAGGCTCACATCCTTGGCGGTTACGAAAGGACGGAGCTTGCCGGTCAGGTTCACTTTATACATCTTCGGCATGGTGATATAGTATGCGCCGCCGCCCATGGCCACGGCCACATCCATGCCGCCGGCACCCATGGCCAGCATGCCGATGCCGCCGCCGGTAGGCGTATGGCTGTCGGAACCGATCAGTGTTTTTCCCGGTTTGCCGAACCGCTCCAGATGCACCTGATGGCAGATGCCGTTGCCCGGACGGCTGAAATACAGTCCGTGCTTTTTCGCCATGGACTGGATGAACCGGTGGTCGTCGGCATTTTCGAATCCGGACTGCAGGGTATTGTGGTCGATGTATGCCACGGAAAGCTCGGTTTTTACCCTTGGTACGCCCATGGTCTCAAATTCCAGATAGGCCATGGTGCCGGTGGCATCCTGGGTCAGAGTCTGATCGATCCGCAGTGCCACTTCACTGCCCACGGTCATTTCCCCGCTGATCAGATGTTCTTTTATGATTTTCTGTGCGATTGTAAGTCCCATTTGCTGTCTGCTTCCTTTCACATGTTATTTTCTGTCGTTAAATTTCGTAATGCTGTCATATGCGTGACCGATATGGAGCTGCATGAGGTTTTCCACTTCTTTCACATCTTTCTCTGTGATGGCGTCGAAAATGGCCTTATGCTCCTCTACCGCCCGAAAGATGCGGTCGTCGCGCTCCAGGGATGCCTTCCTGTATTTCGCCAGCTTGTGGTGAATCGGAGAAAGAATCGACTGGAATGTCCTGCTGCCGCACTCCGAATAGATTATGTCGTGAAATGCGGTATCCAGATTTCTTACCTTTTCTGCATTTCCCTTTCCCGCATAGAACTCCTGCTGCTCCAGGATATCCTTCAGCTGTGTCAGTCCCGCTTCGCTGATTCTGATCGCCGTCTGACCTGTTACCATGGCTTCGATTCGGCGCTTCACTGCGAACATGTCATCCACATCCTGCTGTGTGATGCCCAGTACCACCGTGCCGGATGGAGAATCGTCCACCAGGCGGTCTGCCTGCAGGCGGGCCAGGGCTTCCCGAATCGGTGTCCGGCTGACGCCCAGATCTGCCGACAGCTTGTTCTCGCTGAGGATTTCACCCGGCGCATACACACCGTTTAAAATGCTTTCTTCTATTCTTTCGTACACCTGATTGGCCAGGGATACCACCTTATAATCGATCATGTCTGCTTCTCCTTTCCGCTTCTGCGGCTTCTTTCAGCTGTGCGATCTTATCTTCCATTTCCCCGTTGGACAGGCTGGTGGTTCTGCCGTCAGCATACATCTCATCCACCCATACCTTCAGTTCCTGTACGATTGGAGAATCCTTATGGAGCATGTCTTCGCCCGTCAGACCGTAATGTTCATTCATCCAGTAAGCAATCCCGGCAAGACCGGACGTCTTGCTGACGGAAACGCCGGGCGCCCGGTTCAGCAGCTTCTTCGTATTGAAAATGTTATAAATCTCTTCGTCCTTCATCAGGCCGTCGGCATGAATGCCTGCCTTAGTCACATTGAAGTTTTCGCCCACGAACGGCGTCATCGGCGGAATGTCATAGCCCATTTCCTTCCGGAAGTACTCTCCGATTTCCGTAATCACCGTCGGCTCCATGCCGTCCAGAGAACCCTTCAGGGAAGCGTATTCAAATACCATGGCTTCCAGCGGAATATTTCCCGTTCTTTCTCCGATACCCAGCAGAGAGCAGTTTACGGCGCTGGCACCGTACAGCCATGCGGTGGATGCATTGGCTACGGCCTTGTAGAAATCATTGTGTCCGTGCCATTCCAGCATTTCGCTCGGAACACCGGCATAGTGCTGCAGACCGTAAATGATACCGGCCACGCTTCGAGGAAGGCTGGCTTCTGTATACGGTACGCCGTAGCCCATGGTATCGCACGCACGGATTTTGATCGGAATGCCAACTTCCTGAGACAGATCCATAATCTCATTGACGAACGGCACCACGAAACCGTAGAAATCAGCCCTCGTGATGTCTTCCAGATGACACCGCGGCACCACGCCGGTGTCAAAGGCGTCCTTAATGGTTTCCATATAGAAATCCACTGCCTGGCGGCGGGTCATATTCATCTTCTTGAAAATATGATAGTCGCTGCAGGAAACCAGGATGCCGGTCTCCTTGATGCCCAGTTCCTTCACGGCCTTGAAGTCTTCCTTCCGGGCACGGATCCAGGTGGTGATTTCCGGAAACTTGTAGCCCAGCTCCATGCACTTGTCGATGGCTTCCCGGTCCTTCTTCGTATAGATGAAGAATTCCGACTGGCGGATCAGTCCGTACGGACCGCCCAGCCGGGCCATCAGCTTATACAGATCCACAATCTGCTTCACGGTGTAAGGTGCCATGGACTGCTGCCCATCCCGGAAAGAAGTATCCGTGATCCAGATGTCCTCCGGCATGTTGATCGGCACACGCCGGTGGTTGAAGGCAACCTTCGGTACTTCTTCGTAATTGAACACTTCTCTGTACAGGTTGGGTTCCTCCACATCCTGCAGATTGTATTTATAGATGCTCTGTTCCAGTAAATTTGTCTTCTTCGAAATTTCAAGCATGTTTCTACCTCACTGTTCGGCTGATTTGTTTCGGATGTCTCAAGTCTTTTGTTGTATACAAGTATACTCTCAAACATTTTCAGTGTCAATACTTTTTCTAAAATTGTTTTTAAAATGTTTTTTCATGTAGTTGTATACCATGTGGTGCTCCCCTAAAATGCATTACACCAGAGCCAGCTTACAGGTTTGGTACATGTAACCCGGCCATATTTCTCAAAAAAAGCAAAAAAGCACGTAATAATTTGCTGGAATCGATGGTTTTTCCTCGATTCCGGCTGAAATTCAGCCGATTATGCTGAATTCCAACATTATTTTACGTGTTTTTGAGAAAAAAACGTTTATATTGTCGGGTTCGGCTCTGTTAACGTTCACTCAACTCCTGCCTGTTCCGCATAATATGTGCGCCCATCCTCCAGGCAGAGGGCAGCAAGCTTTCCTCCGAAAACGCAGCCGCAGTCCACCGCCAGATGGCCATGTCCGGAATAAACCAGCGGTTGCCCATCCTCCCGGATCGCCATGGTCGGCGTATGACCTGTCACCATATATGTTTTCCTGCCGCCGTATTCTCCCGAATCCGAAAAATACGTTCTGCTGTAATCTGTCCGGTGAAACAGAAAATCGCCCAGTGCATAGTCTTCCAGCGGTTTCTCTTCTTCAAACCGAGCGATTCCGGCATGGACCAGCACATATCTGCACGTTCCCGTTTCGACTTCTTCATAAAGAGAGGCATCTTGCAGATACTCCAGGATTTCCTGCTGCTGATCTGCAGGCAGTTTCCGAAACTGCTCACAGGTCGTGCTGCCTCCGTCCTGCATCCAGTATGTGAAATTCATCATATCCTCTGCCGTAAGATGCTGCTCCGCATTCTCTTCTGTTACTTCTACTGCAAGCCTGGACAGCACCTTCAGCATCATATATTCATGATTTCCAAGGATAAAAATCACGTTGGGGCGCATCATCAGATCCTGAAGCAACCGGATTGGCTCCGGGCCCCGGTCCACAGCATCCCCAAGCACATACAGCATATCCTCATCGGAAAAATGTATTTTTTTCAAAAGCCGGCAGTATGCATCATAACAGCCGTGAATGTCTGAGATCACATAATTCATTGCAGCACCTCCGGAAAGATAAAAAAAGCAAGGTTTCCTTCTCACGAAAGCCTTGCATTACGTACGTGGTTGCGGGGACAGGATTTGAACCTGCGACCTCCGGGTTATGAGCCCGACGAGCTACCAACTGCTCTACCCCGCGATATCA
>JAEDMR010000058.1 GCA_016302925.1 Bacillota bacterium | reverse complement strand
TTTTTCTTCATGTGCACCACGAAGAGAAGTGCGGAAAGCACCGAAAGCACGCAGAGAATCCGGTACATCCACAGAGTGATGTTCACATCGGTGAAACCGGCGCCATATACTGCACCGGTATGCACATGCAGCAGATCAAACTGCCGCAGGAAGAAGTTGATGGCCAGCATGATGAAAAAGATGAAGCCCAGCAGCCCAATCTTTCCCGAAGCAATGGACATCAGCTGTTTGAAATTGTTATCGTCAAACTGTTTTTTCGGTTTCACCGGCCGAGGCGCTGCCTTCTTGCCGAAGAAGGCTTCCGCAAACTTGCCGAACGGATCATTGCCGCCGGCACCGCCGTGCTCAAACGGGTTGGTATTTCCGCCGTACCGCTCGCTGTCTTCCGTCTGCTGTTCACCGGCTTCGCTGCTCTGTGCCGGCTCTTCCTTGAACACATCCGGCGTTCTCACGGTCATCAGGACGATGTAATACAGAATCGTCAGAACCACGAAGCCCACGATAACGCCAATGAGGATCTCATTGAGCTGGGACAGGAATTCCAGACGGAAAATGTAGAACGAAATGTCCATATGGAACAGCGGGTCCGCAATATTGAAGTCCGTACTGTTGGCAAACTTCAGAATATCAAACCAGAGCTCCGTTACCGTCGTCGCCGTGGTGAAAATGCCGAAAATCGCTGCAAATACCAGCGTTATCTTCTTCAGCTTCTTCAGGTTTGTATCCTCACTGGACGCAATCTTCTTGAAATAACTTTTCCGCAGGCGGTTCAGATACAGAACCACCAGCCCGGTCACCACCAGGAACGTCGGGATGCCCACCGTCAGCTGCGTAACCAGCTGCTTGAAGAACACATCCACATAGCCCATCTCCTGGAACCACATAAAATCAGTAATAAAGCGGATCGCACTGAAAAACACTGCCAGTAAAATGACAAGAATCAGGATCACAATACTGATTTTCTTCTGGACTTTTTCCATTAAATCGTCTCCTCCTTTGTTTCGTTGATTACCATGGAATCCTGAGACTCTTTCACGTTCACTGTCACATACTTCACGACTTCGTCGCCGTCTTCACCTGCAAAGGTCAGCCGGCAAAGCACATAGTACCCCTCTTCCCCTGTTCGAATCTCACCAATTTCCAATTTATTAATGCCTATCAGGCTGGTATCCTCATTGGTCGCCTTCCACTGGTCAAAATATGTAACCACGGCATTCATCATTACGTCGGCTTTCGTGATCGTCTTTCCGTCTTCTCCGGATTTCCACGTTTCATCGACGAATGCTTCCGCTTCTGCAAGCTGCTCCCCGAACGCATAGTTCTTTTTATTATCATATTTCAGTTCTGTATCCTCCAGCACCTGGCCGATGGTTTCCGGCTCCGGCACTTTTTCGCGAAGGATGCCGCTGAGATATGTTTCTTTCGGCAGATCTTCATCGCCGTCCCCGTCAGACCCCTCCGGATCCTGCGCATCCTGCGGTGATCCGCTTCCTCCGGTCACCTTGTCCAGAATCTTCTCTACGAAGGCATTCGCCTGAATGGAAAAAGTGCTTTCCGGTGCGATGAATTTGGCAGCCAGAACGATGCCTTCCAGCACAATCAGCAGCACCAGCAGCGTAACAACCAGTTTAACAAACAGGTTCATTCCCTTCTTGTCTTCTTCCTCGTCTTCCTCGAAGAGGTCCGAGATATCTGCTGCCGCCGGCTGCTTTTCACTTTCCCCGGTCTTCCCGTCATCTGCTGCAGACTCTGTATCATCAGAACGGCTATCATCGCTGCCAGCAGCAAGGCTTTCCCTGGGAAAGACATCTGAGTACCGGAGCCGCAGCTTTTCATCCGGACCGTCACTGGGAGTATCGTTATCCTCCCTCGTTTCGTCTGCCGAAGGTGCTTCACCGGCAGCCTCTTCAGCCGGCGTTTCTTCGACCGCAGTCTCTCCTGCTTCAGGTCCATCCGTCGCCGGCTCTTCTTGCTCCGGCTTCTCTGCCTCAGGTTTCACAGCATCCGTTGTTTCCGTTTCAGATTCCGGTTCCGGCTCCGGATTCATCTGGTTTCGCATCCGCGCTTCCTCCCGGATTGGAGAGAAATCTATGGTATCTCCGGAAAACGTTTCTTCTCCCTGATCTTCTCCCTGATCTTCTTCCTGATCTTCCCCCTGATCTTCGTCCTGCTGCGGGAACAGTCTTCCGGCCCAGGTGAATTCCAGGGAATCAGCATCTGGCTTACGCTCTTCCTCCATGGATCGAAGTCTCTCATATTCCTTATCTAAAAGCTCCTGAAAAGCTTCTTTCTTTTCATTATATGTATAAAATTTTTCCAGCTGAGCTGTATTCCCGAATCGGTCGTCCGCGTCTGCAGATCCGGCAGAACCGACGGGCTTATAATTCTTCCCAAACAGCTCATCTTCCAGCCGTGAAGCTGCTTCATCCCGCGTTTCTTCTTCCGGATTCTCTTCCTCCACGGAAGCTTCAGCAACCGTTACAGTCTTCACTGGCTCACTTGCATTGGAAGTTTCAGCCTCGTCCCCATTCGACTCTTCAGCATCCGTGTCTGAAACCTTCATCTCGCCAATATGAATCTTATCTACGACAGGAACTGCCGGGATACTGCGCGTATCCTCTCTGTGCACCTCCCGCTTTCTGTCCATCACAGAATCCCAATTGAAGTCCACATCCTCCGTCTTTTTCGTTTCACCGGACGGAAATCCATCCAGATTCCAGTCAAAATGTGCAGGCTCCGTCCTGTGCGGTTTCTCCGGTTCTTCTCTGCTTTCCGCGAAGCCCCGAAAGATTTCTGAAGTCCTCCGCTCCGCTTCTGCCCGGAAAGGAGGATTGAAAACGATTTCCTGCCGTGCTTTTGGCTCTTCCTCTCTGACTTTGGTTCCGCAGTATGCGCAGAACCGGTCTCCCTCATACAATTTTTTTCCGCAGTTGGTACAAAACATGTCCGCCTCCAGTACTTACTCTTTAATCAACGTCTGCAACTCTTCTTCCGTGTACACATGCCCTGACCGGGCCCTGTTCATATTATCCGAACCGAACTTTTTCGGTATGCTCTGCTGTTCACAGGTATCAGAAGTCTTCTCTGCTTCTGGTTTCACAAGCTGCCGTTTCTCCCCCGGATTCATCTTTTTCTCCCCACTCAGGAGCACTTCGGGCGTCCTTGCCGTTTTTTCATTTTCATCGGCATAGTGGATAACCAGGCGCGCTTTTTCTATCTCCAGATTGATGGAAGCAACTTCCCTGCCGGCCGTCTCTCCGGCTTTCTCTGCGCCGCGGATGATCTGCGACACCAGTGCTCTGGCTGCTGCCTCAGCCGGTTCCTCTTTTTCCTCAGCCGCTTCTCCCGGCATATCTGAAACCTCTGTGTTTTCCGTGCTGTATTCTTCAGAAACTTTTTCCCTGATAGACTTCAGAATATCAAGAACTTCATCTGTCTCATCCCTGGTAAAACTCTCTTCACACAGCGTTTCTTCAACTTCTGAGGAGGACTCCGGTTCCATTGCCGCTTCCATTTCCGATTCCGGTTCTTCTTTCGTCGCCGGTTCTTCTTTCGTCATCGGTTCTTCTTCAGGTACGGTTTCCTCCTCCGTTTGAATTTCAGGCTCGGATTCCGACTGCATTTTCTCCTCCGAGACCCCATCCTGCTGATCTCGTCTTGCCAGGTGCACAAGCCAGAGAGAAAGCAACAAAATCAGGACCACCAGCCCGGCAGCAATCAGCCCGATCCAGTGTTCCTGACAATATTCCCAGATTTTTTCCATCCATTCCCGAAATTCCATTTTTCCGGCCTTTCTACATTTATATACTTCTTTATATTATATAACAAAAATGCTGTCAATGCAAAGAAAAGAGCAGATTTGCTCTGCTCTTTTCTCATAGTTTTTTTGATGCAGGTCAGAATATTAGTATTCAAACTTGTTATTCTGATTCTTCTGCTTGTCCGTCTGCTTGTTGGACTGCTTGTTATTCTGTTTATTGTTCTGCTTGTTTTTCTGGCTCTGGTTTTTATTTTCGCAATCATATTCTTTCATGGTTTCATCCCTCCTCAGTCCTTATTCTGCACAGGGCAAAAGAAAGTATGAAAGGAAAAAATTAAATAATTTCGTGAAGCGCCTGTATGTCAGATGAGATGATGCATTCTGGCTTCTTCCGTCAGTTGATCGCGAAAATCGGGATGTGCCAAATTGATCATTGCACGAACTCTGTCAGACATATTCAAGTTCTTCAAGTTGACACATCCATACTCCGTAGCGATATACTGTACTTCTGACCGAGGTGTGGTTACTGCAGTTCCCGGCGGAAAGCAGAGCGAAATCTTACTTTTTCTTTCACCGTTTTTTTCGAAAGAAGAAGCTAACGCAATGATTGATTTTCCTCCCTCTGACCACTGGGCGCCCTTTACGTAATCAATCTGTCCGCCCACAGCGCTTTGCTGTGTCCAACCCATGGAATCAGCAGCAACCTGTCCGAAAAGATCCACGGACATTGCTGTATTGATGGAGATCATCCGTTTATTTTTCGCAATATTTCTCGGGTCATTGACAAACGGAAACGTCCCGCTGTAGAGCAGCGGATTATGATCCATGTAGTCGTACATCTCTTTCGTCCCCAAAGAAAATGCAAAGACCGACTGGCCGTCCATAAATCCTTTGCAGCGATTCGTTACGTTTCCGTTCTTCATCAGATGCATCATGGGCTCGCTGAAAAGTTCCGAGAAAATTCCAAGGTCATTTCGCTTCATCAAACCGTAACCTATGGCAGTAGACACCTTCCCCAGCCCCAGCTGGATTGTCGCGCCATCCGGAACTTCCTCCAGCACCAGGTCCGATATTCTCTGCGACACCTCATCGATCTCATCGATTGGCAGCGGCGAAACTTCAGAATCCGTAAGGATCATTCCATCTGCCTGTGATATATGAATCCGGTGTGCTTCTCCGTTCATGATATATGGCGTCTGCGCATTGCTTTCCAATACTACGACCCGGGCATTTTCTTTCAGATATGTAAACATGCTGCCGCCGCTTGGGCCACAGGAAACAAATCCTTCCTCATCCGGCCTGGACACTTCAAAAAAACAGACATCCGGTCTTCCCACATTCCTGCACCAAAGATCCACCTGGCTCAAATGAAAAGACGTAAATTCCAGAGGCATGCCGTGCTTCCGGTGAGCTACCCTCTCCTGCTGCCCCAGAAAAAAAGTTTCAACATGAAAGGGATTCCGTTCATCCCAGTCCGTACCCAACATTTTTGACGGTTTCAACGCCATGCTGCAAAGGATCGCTACATTCTCCAGCTCATCTCTCCGCTCCCAAAGTGCATCCATCAGTTCATAGGCGAAGCTGCTTGCTGTTCCCACATAGACCCGGTCGCCGGATCTTACCAATTTCGCTGCTTCATCCGCACTTATGATTGCTTCTCTTAACCGTTCTTCTATCATACCCTTCTACAACCCCTTTTCAGTTTTTTATTCTTTTCAGTCCATATTGTCCATCTTATCTCCCTGCTCACATTTTGTCAACCGATATCTGTCACAAGCTTCGCCCGGAAGGTCAGGGTCCGCGGCGTCTGCAGCCCGTCAAACCGGATGATCCACGCCTGACGTTCCGTGTCAATCTCCAGGATCGTCCCCTCTCCGAAAATCCCGTGACGCACCCGCTGTCCCGGTGTGTAGGCAGTCTTTCCCTCTTCATCGGTCAGAAATCGGTCTTTCGCTTCCACAAAGCTTCGGGCCTGTTCCACTAGTGTATCTGCGGGCTTCCGGTCATACTCCAGTACATCCGGTCCCATATCCATCAGGAACCGTGACGGATACCTGGGTGAACCATCGAAGTTTCTTCCTTCTGCTTCCGTCAGAAAAAGTGCTTTCTCTGCGCGGGTCACCGCCACGAAAGCCAGCCGGCGTTCCTCTTCCATGGCCTGCAGGGTTGCGGTTTTCCGCGACGGGAAAATTCCTTCGTTCATGCCGCAGAGAAAAACATACGGAAATTCCAGTCCCTTGGCTGTATGGACGGTCATCAGCTTCACCTTGTCTTCGCCGTCTTCCAGATCCCCGTTGGTAAACAGGGCCACATGGGCAAGGTAATGCTCCAGCGTGCATTCTTCCCCGCAGGAGATTTCATAAAGGTGCACCGACTGCTTCAGTTCTGCCAGATTGTCCAGCCGCTGCTGGCTTCCTTCCGTCCGAAGCATAGCCTCGTAACCGCTCTGATCCAGCACCTCCGATAATAGCTCAGAAACCGGTTTTATTTCGTAATTTTCGCCGAGACGTTCCACCATCTGCAGAAATTCTCCGGCTCCCGTCCCCTGAAACAGTCCCGGCTCCTCCGACACACCGTGACGAAGGGCATCAAACAGGGTGCATAGATTTTGCTCCGCGTACGCCGTCAGCCAGGCCATCCGTCTCTGCCCCAGGTTTCGTTTCGGGACATTGGCAACACGCAGAAACGACAGGTCATCCCGATAGGCAATGAGCCGCAGATAGCTGAGAGCGTCCTTGATTTCCATTCGCTCGAAAAACGGTACGCCGCTGTAAATGATATACGGTATTTTTTCCTTCAGCAGTACTTCTTCGATCTGTCGGCTCACATAATGGGCCCGGTAAAGCACGACCATTTGCCGGAATGGCACACCCTCTTCCGAAAGCCGGCGCATCTTCGCGGAGATCCATTCTGCTTCTTCCGCTTCCGTTTCGCCGTGATGGCACAGAACCTTCGGACCGGCCGGCAGAGTGGGAATCAGATTTTTTTCGATACGTGTTCCGTTTCTTCCGATAAGCTGGTTGGCTGCAGCAAGGATCTGCGGTGTGGAACGGTAGTTTTTCATCATCATTATGGTTCTGGCTCCCGGGAAGTTCTTCTCAAAATCCATCAGATACTTTACGTTGGCGCCCCGCCAGGTATAGATCGTCTGGTCCGGGTCTCCCACCACGAAGAGATTCCCGTGATAGCCGGCCAGAACCTCCATCAGCTCATACTGGAGTGTGTCGATGTCCTGAAATTCATCGATCATGATGTACTCCAGCCGTTTCTGCCACTTCTGCCGGATCTCGGGATTTTCCCGGAAAATATACAGGGTAAATTTAATCAGGTCGTTATAGTCCAGGCCGAAGCACTTTTTCTGCTGCCAGAGATATCCGTAAAATATGATATCATCCGTATTTTTCGCTTCATTATATTTTTCTTTCAGTTCTTCCAATGAAAGGCGGATTAGGTCTTCGTAATATTCCGGTTTCTTCTCGAGCTTCTGAATCTCGATCATGTCCCGGGCCTTACTGAAGGTCATGTTCCGCAGAGTCAGCCCCCGTTCTTCGTAGACGGTTTTCAGCATGGCGTCGATATCAGAATTATCCAGTACCAGAAAGCTTTTCGGATAACCTGCGGCATGGCTGTCCTCCTGCAGCACCGATACGCAGAATCCGTGGAACGTATTAATGAATCCCGTGTCATTGTCGCCGGTCAGGTTGTGGATCCGCTGCCGCATCTCTGCGGCGGACTTGTTGGTGAAGGTCACACAGAGGATGTTTCCCGGCAGGATTCCCAGCTCGTTCACCAGCCAGGCGAACCGGTGGGCCAGTGCTCTGGTCTTTCCTGACCCGGCGCCGGCGATGACCCGGACATATCCTTCCGTCGCCGTCACCGCTTCCAGCTGCTCCTCATTCAGAGCTCCCATATGCAGCAATTCTGCCCGTTCATCCATCTCTTCGCCCCCTCGTTTTAAGACTGCGCAATCTGTTCTTTTACGCTCTCCATAACCAGATGTGCTCTTTCAAATTGCTCGTCTGAACCCATAGGATCAACAGCATCATAAGTAATTGTCCTGACACTGACCGTTTCATCATTTGAATAAGTGGTGTATATTACTTTACATTCATAACGATAGTCCAAACCCCAAAAGTACCGAAAGTTTTCATCTGTTAAGAAAAAAGTGCCTGATTCAACAGAAAACTCCATATCTTCCGTTCCATTTTCAACTTCGCGACCTGTATAAGGTTCACCATAAAGAGTCGTTAATTCTTCTGTGAGATCTCTAACCGCAGAGCCGCTTCTGTAATATCCTCTACCTAAATTGCAAATAACAAGGACAATGACGACAATACTTATAACCGGAATCAAAACAACAATCTTTTTACTTTTCATAACACCGCCTCCATTGTACACCCAAACATGTTTTACTGTATTTTATCAAGTATCAATCTTCTTTTCAACCAAAAGTATCCGAATGAATCTTAAAATGCTTCTTCAAAAAGTAGTGTTTTTTATGATAATTTTCGTCATTTTCAGTATCTTCTTCATTCCCGAGAAGAAAAAACAGACAGTCGCTTGACTGTCTGCTTCATTGTGGTGCATCTTCAGGGGTTCGAACCCTGGACACCCTGATTAAGAGTCAGGTGCTCTGCCAGCTGAGCTAAAGATGCATATTTTTTTCTTGCCTCATCCGTGGCACATTTGATATATTAACATATGGTGAAAGGAAAGTCAACAGGAATTTTAACATTTTTTGAATATTTTTTTCATTCGCAGGGGGACAGGGGCCTGCCGGTTTCGTCTTTTCCTTTCCGCCATGCTTTTTCTATCTAAATATCGCATTGATCACGGAAGGACTTCAACAATATAAGGCAAAAAATCTCACAAAAACACGTAATTTTTGTCCGGAAACAGCCAGAAACATCGATTTTTGGCCATGTTTTCGCGAAAAATCTGCGAGAGCCAGGAAATATTACGTGTTTTTGCGCGAAAAAATCCGAAATATTGTTGAAAACGCAGATGTGACGCCGGAAAACGCAGGTGCCCGCCGGAATCAGTGGAGTGGTGCGAGTGGTGTCCCCGCCGCGCCTACCGGCCCCGATTCTTCTCGTAAATGATCTTCATGCCTTTGAACGCCAGATCCGGATCGTATTCGTCGATGATATCGGTCTCGTTGTAAATGACTCTCCCCAGGCCGCCGGTAGCGTAGACCCGGATATCGTCTCGGCCGATCTCTTCTTTCATTTTCCGGACGATGTACTCGGTACTGCCGATATAACCGTAAACCACGCCGGCACGCATGCTGGAATCCGTATTCTTTCCCAGAATGCTGGCCGGTTTGACGATTTCGATTTCCGGCAGCTTGGCTGCCTGCTGCCAGAGCGCCTGAGCGCCGATCTCCATACCCGGCATAATCACATTATACAGGAATTCACCTTTTTCGTTAATATAATCGAAGGTTGTGGCCGTACCGAAGTCGATGATGATAGCATTGCCACCATGAAGATGGTAGACTGCAGCTGCATCCACAATTTTATCGGCCCCCACTTCTTTCGGGAAGTCTGTCTTGATGCTGACACCGGTCTTGATTCCGGGTCCGACGATCACCGGCTCTTTATGCAGATACTTCCGGATGGAATTGGTGAAGGAATGCATGACCTTCGGTACCACGCTGGAAATAATCACGTCCTCTACCTGACTGATGGGCACATTGCTGATCCGGCAGAATTCCAGCAGATGAATGCCGTATTCGTCGCTGGTCCGCTGCGCCTTGGTAGTCACACGAAACGTACCCGCAATGTGGCAGTTCCGGTCGATGAGCCCCATGGTTATATTCGTATTTCCGATATCTACTGTCAGTAACATGTTAGTCGATTCCTTTCTGTCTGCGAATTTCTGTCAGCTGGTCCCAGATAGCATAGGCCAGGTCTTCCTTGGACTGCAGCGGATTTTCCACCAGCCCGTCACGGAGAATAAAGGTCGCCACGTTGGTATCATGGGCAAACCCGGCCCCTTCCACCTTCAGATTATTTGCCACAATCATATCGGCGTTCTTGGCTTCCAGCTTCTTTCTGGCGTTTTCCAGCAGATTCTGGGTTTCCATGGCGAATCCGCAAAGCACTTGCGCCCGGCTCTTTCTCTCGCCCAGGGTTTTCAGAATATCGTGGGTCCGTTTCAGGGCGATGGACATGTCTTCGTCTTTCTTTTTAATCTTGTCTTCTGCCGTCACTGCCGGGGTGTAGTCTGCCACCGCCGCTGCCATGACGATATAGTCGCATTCTGCTGCCCGGCTTGTCACAGCCTCGTACATATCTTCGGCACTGATTACGCTGACCGTTTCCATGCCGTAAGGCGGCTTCAGACCGCACTGACCACTGATCAGCGTCACCTCCGCCCCCAGATTTCTGGCAGCCCGGGCCACTTCGTATCCCATCTTTCCAGAGGAGTGATTGGTGATATAGCGGACCGGATCCATGGCTTCCTGGGTCGGCCCAGCCGTCACCAGCACCCTGCGTCCTGCCAGAGGCTTGTCCACGTGGAGTGCCATCTCCACCGCCTCTTCGATGATATCGATATCCGCCATCTTTCCCCGCCCGGTATCGCCGCAGGCAAGAAGCCCCGAAACCGGTTCCACAATCTGCATCCCCAGAGAGCGCAGAGACTGGAGATTTTGCGGGGTAATCGGATTGTCGTA
>JAEDMR010000057.1 GCA_016302925.1 Bacillota bacterium | reverse complement strand
ATCTGATCAACCGGTTCTATGACATCGATGACGGAAAGATCCGCTATGACGGGATCCACATCAACAAGATCCGGAAAGAAGACCTTCGCCGGTCTCTGGGCGTGGTTCTGCAGGACGTCAACCTGTTCACCGGCACCGTCATGGAGAATATCCGTTACGGACGGCTGAACGCCACCGATGAGGATTGTATCGCCGCAGCGAAACTGGCCAACGCAGACGGATTCATCCGTATGCTGCCGGACGGTTATGATACCGTGTTGGAAGGTGACGGATCCGGTCTGTCCCAGGGCCAGCGGCAGCTCCTTTCCATCGCCCGGGCAGCCGTGGCCGATCCGCCGGTGATGATTCTGGATGAAGCAACATCCTCCATCGATACCAGAACCGAAGCCATCGTGCAGCGGGGCATGGATAATCTGATGAAGGGCCGAACCGTCTTCGTCATCGCCCATCGCCTTTCCACGATTCAGAATGCAGATGTGATTATGGTCATGGATCAGGGGCGTATCATCGAGCGAGGCAACCACGAACACCTGATGGCCGAAAAAGGCCGGTACTACCAGCTCTACACCGGCGCATTTGAGCTGGAGTAGGCGTGCCAGTCTGTAACTGCCGATTTACCTGGAACGGTGGGAACTGCCTGACAGCCTGACACGTGAAAATGACGCAAATCGATCTCTGAAAATGACTTTTGCGTCATGTGCAGGCTGATTTTTCAGTATTCATTGCAGAAAATCAGCCTGATCAGGCAGAAAACATCCTTGTTTTGAGCAATTTGACCGAAATATCATCCAAAATTACTGCTGGATCACGAAAAAATGATGATAGAATAAAATCTGAGTGACGCAAATGCCTTTGACCATTATATATTTGCGTCATTTTTTGTTTTCTATAAATATTGTAACGCATCTCCGAAAAATATTGGTTGACATGCATAGATTATCTAGGTATAATAGGACACAAGAAAGATACCTAGATGAACTATGTATCCGCTTTAACGCCGTGCCGCGACGGTGCCGCGGTGCTGTGATGGCAAAGCGTCGAAAGCAATATGCATCAAGGAGGGGATTATATGAAAATGGATAAAGGTCTGGTAGGCGGCAGCACCGTGCTTCTGGTGCTGACCCTGTTGGAAGAAAAGGACTGCTACGGTTACGAAATGATCAAGACGCTGGAGGAACGGTCCGGCGCCACGTTCCAGTTCAAGGAGGGGTCACTGTATCCGGTGCTTCACAAGCTGGAAAACGACGGGCTGGTCACAGCCTACCGGCAGAAGGCAGACTCCGGCAAGGAACGGAAGTACTATCATATCACACCGGCAGGGCTGGAAGCACTGGCCGACGAAACAGAACAGTGGAATGTTTTCAGCAGTGCGGTGAATAAGGTGATTCTGGGCAGTAAGCTGTCTGCGGTGTAGCGTATGGAGAAAGAAAAGTGGATGGAAGAAGTCCTTCGACAGATCCGGTTCACGCCGGATCGGAAAAAGATCCGGCAGGAACTCAGCGAGCACATGGAGGACCGTATAGAAGAAGACGGCATGACGGAAGACATGTTGCTGGAAGCAATGGGTGACCCGAAAGAACTGGGCATTCAGCTGAATCGGCAGCATAAACCATGGCTCGGATGGCTCTGGATGGGAAGCTGGACAATCCTGCTCATAGCAATACTTCTGACCGCAGGAATCCTGCTCTACGGGTGGATGGACCAGCAGGCAGAAAAAAATCTGACCGGCAATACGCCGCTTGATCTGGAACAAACCTATGAAAACCTGTCTGAGCATTATAATCCGGAGTACAATCTGTCCGGAGATATTCTGTATCACTGGGAGCCGGACCGGACTGTGACGATTGCAGATACGGACATCATCTTCCGGAAGATAGCATACGACAGGTATGACGGCCGGCTGGTGGTGATTCTCACCAGCCGGGGCGTATGCTCCCTGACAAGCAATATTCTGGAAATTCGCTGCAGCGGGGAAGGCGCATCCATGGCAGAGCACCATACCGGCGTGGACGAAGAGGGAAACCGTGTCGGGGTGCATCTGCTCACCTACGAGCGTTTCCCGCAGGATACGAAAACTGCCGAGTTCTGTTATGACAAATTCGGCGAGGTCTTCTCTTTTACCATCGACCTTGCGACCGGGGAGGTGCTTTCATGAAGAAGCTGAAACAATTTTTCCGAACGCACAAACGATCCCGCAGACAGGCCGCTGTGCAAAATCTGTTCGCTGCATGTTTTCTTCTCGTCGTGTCTTTCCTGCTGGCCAGGGGATATGCAGCAGACCATACCCCGGAGAAGGCGGCGGAAGAATGGTGTCGGAATAACATGTTCGGCAACGGGGAAATCTGCGCAGTCAGAACCTATGAAACAGACGGCATACAGAAAAAAGATGCCATTCTCTGCCGAAATGCGAAGAACGGGTGCCGCTATGAAGTCACGGTATTTCTGCAGCGGGAAAACCTGCTGAAATGGGAAGCCTGCGGCAGTGCCTGGTCCAGCGAACCGAAGCCGGAGAAACTGCCCGTCGACCAAAAAAATATCGTGAAGGGTGCAGATTTTGCGGAACTTTCGGCTGATGTGATTTCCAGCATGTTTACAGAGCTTGAACCGGCTTGCGGCGCAGAAGCGCTGAAACGGGATTCGGTGCTGAAGGTAAGCGTGTATTTCAATGAAATGCCGGTGAGCATGGCAGACGCAGAAGTTTATTTTGAGGTGAATCTGGACACCGGGGAAGTGCTGCGGGAAGAGTCCAAGCCGACTGTCATAGACGGTGTGACATATGAATACCGGCTTTCCCCGGAGCGGATGGTTTTCATCGCAGAAAAAATAAATGAAGTCATTTCGTAGATTCTGTGTTATACTGCAGTTAAGAAAACGTGACTGCGAGGAAACATTATGAGCGAAAAGACCGATACAAATCCGTTTACCAGCGTGAAAAAGGTCCGGCTGCTGCCGGACAGCCCGTTCTATAACAATGTGGATCTGAACATCTGCGATTTCGGCGGACCGGGCGGCAGCCTGCGTCAGCGGGGAAAGATCACGGTGGATTACAGCGAATACGACATCCGTCAGCTGAAGTCCGAAGGCATCCGGACGGTGGAAGAGGCTCTGGACTACTACCGGAGGAAGATTTATGCCACAGTGCGGCGCTACCTGCTGACCGAGTTTGAACTGGAAGCCGATGAAGAAGGCAGCGGAGGCTGGGAACAGATCCTTTCCATCATTGAAGAACACATCCGGCAGTATTTTCAGCAGGAATAGAAGAGAGGAAAAAAACATGAAAGCAGCAATCAGTAGTATTTGGCGAGCTGCAATGGCAGCAATCATCCTTGTTTTCATCGTTTGCGCGACGCATACGGCAAGTGCACAGGCAATGGAAATTCAGTATCAGGGACGGTTTACGAGTGCGACAAACACCATCCCGGGCTATGATACCATGGAGAAGGGATTCAGCTATAACATCAGAGATAAGTGGGGAGATGCGCTTACCTTTATGGAAGGGTCTGTGAAAGAAACCTTCAACTACTGGGATGACGGATATACGGTTAGTTCTTCCGATCCGGCAGTGCTGGAGGTCAGTGTGACGCAGGCATCTATGGCGGGCAGCCCGTATCAGTCCTATACCCTTGTACCTGCCGGAGGAGGCCAGTGCGAGGTGTACATCGATGTGGTCAAGGGAGCACTGGCAGGAAAGCGGTTTACCATCCAGATGACAGTCACATCGAAGGAAAGCTGTCCGGGTAGCACGCTCCGTCCCCAGGGCAAAGCCAACCATACTCTTTTCTATTTCCAGAACGAAATCGATTTTAAGATTATTCGCGAGGTAAGTGTGGAATATGAACTGTATCGTTCGACGAGCAAGGATTCCGGATACAAGCTGGTAAAGACTTTCACGGGCTCCAACCGATCTGATTTCGATGAAACATATGGTACCGTGCAGGACGGTGACAATGAGAACAAGCTGAAAGCCAATACCCGTTATTTCTATAAGATCAGAGCGCGTTATACCGATCCGAAATATGACAACACATGGAGCGGGTTTTCAAGCCCGGTCTCCTATTACACTGCGGCAAAACCTCTGGCGAAGAGCAAATATTCCTACAGTAAGAGTACACACCGGCTGAAAATCACCAGGGTAAGCGGCGCCAAAGGATACATTTACCGGCTGCGGGCCTGCGATTTCATCGGATATAATGTGTTCGGTCAGTCTGTCATGTATTCGGAGGAACAGAATCTGTATACTTCGAAGACAAACTTCATTACGAAAAAGAAAGTGCTGAATCACACGGCATACACGGTAAACTGGGTCATTCCGGTAACGAAGCACGGAGACTATTACTATGCCAACGGGTATAAGCCGGTAAAAAAGACCAGTGCATATAAGTCTCAGGTAGAAACAGACAAGCGTGCAATCTAAACATACATTTTCAGCCTGAAGTAAAAGAAGAAATAAAACCGGAGAAAAGCGAACGGAAAGATCGTCGAAAAAGACATCGGAAAGAATATCGCGATTCTCCGGTTTTCTGTTTTTCGAATGGGGAATGAATGATTTGCTATTCTCCGGTATCATCCTGAGAGCCGTCATCATCGTACAAAAATCGGATGTATTCGTACATTGCGCTGAAATCGATGATACATTCTCCGTCGAGAACGGAAACCGGGACGGAAGCATCGAACCCGTAAAGCTGCGGATAATTATCATGCTCGAAATCGTATACGAGAACTGTTTTTTTCATCGGATCAATCATCCAGTATTCCCGCACACCGGCATTCATATATTTATTCAGTTTAAGAAACATATCCTTTCGTTTCGTAGACGGGGATAACACCTCCGCTACGAAATCAGGGGCGCCGTAAATGCACCGGTTGATGACCTTCGTCCGATCGCAGACGATGACCACATCCGGTTCCACCATGGTTTTATTATCACAGTCCAGCTGTACCCCGACCGGGGCGAACAGAGGAAGGCAGCTGCCTTTTTTAGAAAAAATGTGATTGTAGATGCACGAATGCAGATGACTGATGATCATCTGATGGGTCACCGTGGGCGTCGCCATGTCATAGAGCACACCGTCAATCAGTTCTGCTCTCTGGTCGTCCGGCAGGGCATAATAGTCCTCCAGCGTATACTCTCCCGGTCGCTTTTTCGGAACGGACTGGGCGCTGCCGGAAGCAGCGTAGGAAAACTCCGTTTCTCCCAGTCTGGAACTTCCGGACGAATCAGCGGATGATACAGGGGACCTGCTTTCGGGTGTGGGTTTCAGAATCCGCTCCAGTGCGGAAAGTGTTTCGTACCGCGGTGCAGTGGTTGTTCCGCTGAAAATCTTCTGGACCGTACCCAGGGGCACGCCGGAAATCTGCGCAATCATGGCATTGGAGTAGCCGAGTTCTCTTTTTTTCTGTTTCATTTCTTCAATGGTCATGGAAAACACCACCTTTCTACAGAACCATTTTAACACCAAATGAACCGAAAATCAACCAAATTAAACCAAATTAAACTCTAAAAATAACCAAACCGGAATAAAAAAAGCCCCGCAGACGTGCTGCGGGGCGAGTATGGCTGCGGAGCGGGAGATTATTCTCCTTTGGCTTCCAGCTCTGCATACTTGACGTCGATCTTCTGCAGTTCTTCGATGATTTTGATCTTCTGCGGACAGTGAGATTCGCAGGCACCGCACTGGATGCAGTCTTTGGCGTTCTTTTCCAGAGCGTTGTACTGGCCGGACAGGGAACTCCAGATATTATGGAAGCCCTTAGCGGCGGCCACATTGTACATGCTGAAGATTTCAGAGATCTTAATGCCGGATGGGCATTCATCGCAGTAGTTGCAGGCGGTACATGGGACCAGGATATCGCTTTGCAGCGCCCGGCCCGCAGCAATGGCGGCATCATGCTCTGCATCGGACATGGCCGGTGCATCGAAGATGCGGATATTGTCTTCCATCTGTTCCGGTGTGGACATGCCGGACAGGGTGGTCAGAAGGCCGGGCAGCCGGTCTACGAATTTCAGCGCATAGGCTGCATAGTCAGCGCCTTCACCGGAAGGAGACTTGCAGGCGGGGCTGGATGCGGCGTCATCCAGAAGACGACGAGCTTCTTCACTCATCGGATTAGCCAGCATGCCGCCCCGAACCGGTTCCATGACGATGATCGGCTTATCGAACTCACGGGCAATCTGATAGAATTCTTCCATCTTCTCGTATTCCCAGTCAAAGTAGTTCAGCTGCAGCTGGACGAATTCCATGGCATCACCGTACTTAGTCAGCACTTCCCGGAAAAGCTCTGTACCGCAGTGGAAAGACGCACCCAGATGTATGATACGGCCGGCCTCCTGTTCTTTAATAAGAAGGGGAACGATATCCAGATTTACAATATTCGGCCAGGTCTCTTCATCGATGTTATGTACCAGATAAAAGTCGAAATACTCCACGCCGCATTTGGAAAGCTGATCTTCAAAGATGGTCTTCACATCTTCTTTTTTCTGACAGAGCCAGGTCGGCATTTTGTCTGCCAGATAAAAGCTTTCCCGCGGATGTCTGGCCAGAGCCCGGCCGGTATAGATTTCCGAGTCGCCGCCGTGGTATTTATAGGCGGTATCAATGTAGTTGACGCCGTGAGACAGGGCATAATCCATCATCTGATTTACGGTTTCCTGTACGATCTTTTCCTCTGCGTCCATCGGCAGCCGCATGGTGCCGAAGCCGAGACGTGATATTTTTTTCCCTTTGAATTCTGTGTATTGCATTCGTGACCCTCCTGATTTGATTGCTTCTATGATTCCTTCCCCTTTCACCTGAGAAAGGAAAAATGTACACTTTCTTAATTATACACGATTCCCGCAGCGATTGCAAATTACAGTTGATTATGTTAGAATCACAGTGTGTGTTATTTCCGCCGGTCCCGGCCCATAAGGTCATGAGGGTGTGTGAGGGACGAAGCGGCGGAACAGGAGAAAAGAAGGAATGGGTGAGAAAAATGAATAAACGGTACGGTATCGTGACGGCCACCTGCATGGTGGTTGGTATTGTCATTGGTTCAGGCGTGTTTTTTAAGGCGCAGACGGTACTGCAGATCACAGACGGCGATATGCCCATGGGCATTCTGGCCTGGATCGTGGGTGGTCTGATCATGTTAAGCTGTATTCTGGCGTTTGCCGTCATGGCGTCCATGTATGAAAAGGTCAACGGTGTGGTGGATTATGCGGAAGCCACGGTTGGAAAAAGATATGCCTACCTGGTAGGCTGGTTTATGTCGGTGATTTACTATCCGTCACTGGTGGCTGTGCTGGCCTGGCTCAGTGCCAGATATACACTGGTTTTCTTTCAGTCTGTGAATCCGGAGCTGGTATTCAGTGAAGGCGGACCGGCCACGGGGGCGGAGTGCATGGCCCTGTCTCTGGTCTTTCTCTGCGGCAGCTACGGTCTCAACGCGCTGTCGCCGAAGCTGGCAGGAAATGTTCAGGTGTCGACGACATTCATCAAGCTGGTGCCGCTGGTACTGATGATGATTTTCGGCGTGATTTATGGTCTGCAGACGGGGCAGCTGACGGAGAACTTCAGCGGAACCGCCCCGGGAATCGCGGCATTGGGCGCCGATACAGACGATGATGGGTCAGGTGTGGGCATGCTGCTGGGCGCCGTGGTTGCAACGGCCTTTGCCTATGAAGGATGGATTGTGGCTACATCCATCAATGCGGAACTGAAAGATGCCAGAAGGACGCTGCCCGCTGCGCTGATTCTGGGATCTCTGATCATCATCGCCGTCTATGTGTTTTATTTCATCGGTGTGGCAGGCGGAGCTTCCACCCGGCAGCTGATGGAGGAAGGTGCAGCCACGGCGTTTCTTCAGATTTTCGGCAATGTGTTCGGAAACATTCTGAATCTGTTTGTGGCTGTGTCCTGCATGGGGACCCTGAACGGCCTGATGCTGGGCAACACCAGAGGACTTTACTCCCTGGCGATCCGGGGAGAAGGACCGAAACCGGAAATCTTCGGTAAGGTGGATGAAACGACGAAAATGGCAGGCAATTCCTCCGTTTTCGGACTGCTGCTGGCCGCATTCTGGTTCCTGCATTTTTATGGAAGCAATCTGGTGCCGTTTCCGTGGTTCGGGAAGTTCAGCTTCGATTCTTCCGAGCTTCCCATCGTCACCACCTACCTGCTGTATCTGCCGATTTTCATTCTGTTTATGAAAAAGAATCCGCAGCTGGGAGTGATGAAGCGGTTCGTCATTCCGTCGCTGGCCGTTTGCGGCAGCATCTTCATGGTGTGCGCAGCTATTTACGCCCATGGCGTGAAGCCGTATCTGGCAGCGAAAGCAGAGGGGGAATTCTCCATGCCGGTGCTGTTTTATCTGATTCTGTTCCTGATCATAGCGGCGGTCGGCGTCCTGCTGAACGGAGACAGAAGAGAGAAAAAATAAACCGGGAGAACGGATTTTGCGAAGAAAGAGAAAAGAAAGAAATACAAAAGAAAGAAATATAAAAGGGGGTGTCGGGTTTGACCATGATTTTCACACAATTGGTGCGCTGGGTGTTCGTGATTCTCGCGATCTACATTCTGGCGCGCTCTATTCGCTCGCTGCTGCAGACAAAAAATCCGGCAGAAGTCTGGGCGTATCTTCATCTGGAAACGATGGTGCCGCAGGAGGACGGACGGTATGAAAGCCAGGAGATCAGCGTTCCTCTGACTCACTGGGAAAACGTCATCGGACGGGCACGAAGCTGCGATATTGCCGTGGGGGACGGAACCATATCGCGAAACCACGGAATTCTGATGCGGGATACTGCAGGGCGCTGGACCTACCGGGATCTGGGCTCGAAGAACGGAAGCTTTCTCAACGACCGACAGATTACGGAGCCTATGAAGCCGGTGCCGGTGGAGTTCGGCGATGAGATACGCATGGGGCTGACCACCTGCAGTCTGCTGCCCATCAGCCTGGAGGAAAAGAACAACAATATCAAAATGCGCCGCACGGATACGCGGCCGGTTTCGGCAGGTCCCACCCTGGCGGCGCTGACGCTGTTTCAGATCCTGACGGCGTTTCAGCTGGTGATTGCGCTGCCGGAGGAAGCCATGGCCTCTGTGCTGACGGCTTTCGGCGGGCTGATTCTGCTCATGTGGGGCTATGTGGGCGTTCTGCGGTCCCTGAAGCAGAAGGCCTTCGAAATGGATATCATCGCGTTCTTTCTCTCAACCCTGAGCCTTGCAGTGGTTGCATCGTCCAACAGCGATGCTTTGGCGAAGCAGCTGATTGCCGTGGTTCTGGGCGTTGTGGGCATGTTTGCAATCTGCATGATTCTGCGGAATCTCGAATTGACAAAATCCATGCGCTGGGTGCTTCTGGCAGGTTCTGTGGTGCTGCTGCTTGCAAATCTTGTGTTTGGCTCTTTCGCCTTCGGCGCGAAAAACTGGATTCAGATCGGCGGGTTTTCGTTCCAGCCGTCGGAGCTGACCAAGGTGGCCTTTATCTGGATCGGTGCCGCCACGCTGGACGAGCTGTTCGAGAAGAAAAACCTGACGGTTTTCATGATATTTTCGGCCTTTTGTTTCGGATGTCTGGCGATCATGGGCGACTTTGGAACAGCCATCATCTTTTTCGTCACCTTCGTGGTCATCGCATTCCTGCGAAGCGGCGATTTTTCCAAGCTGATCCTGCTGACAGGGGCGGCCTTTGCCGGCGGTCTGCTGCTGCTTCGGTTCAAACCGTATATCGCCAGCCGTTTCGCATCCTGGGGACATGTGTGGGATCCATCCTTTGTGGACGGGGCAGGGTTCCAGCAGAGTCGTGCCATGTGTGCGGCGGCCAGCGGCGGTCTGGTGGGCGTGGGTGCCGGCGGAGGCTGGCTGGAAAGTGTGCCCGCCGCCGATACGGATATGGTATTTTGCGTGCTGATCGAAGAGTGGGGACTGATCATTGCCCTGCTGGCAGTGGCATGTATCGTGACACTTTCGATTTTCGCGGTCCGTTCCATCATGGAAGGTCGATCCACCTTTTATACCATCGGCGCCTGCGGCGCCATGTCCATGTTTGTATTCCAGACCATGCTCAATGTGTTTGGATCTGTGGATCTGTTCCCGTTCACCGGCGTGACGTTTCCGTTTGTCTCCAATGGCGGAACCAGCATGATGGTTTCCTGGGCACTGCTGGCATTTCTGAAATCCGCAGATACCAGAGATAGGGCCAGCATCGCAGTAAAGGCAGGTGAGAAGCTATGAAAAAACTGGAACGACGAGCAATTCTCTGCCTGCTGATGGCAGCAATTCTGGTGCTGGGCGTCCTGGTGTTTACCGTGCGTCTGGGCATGGAAGGGGGACAGTGGGCTTCCTATTACGCCAACCGCCATGTGTTCCGGGAAGGGGTTCTGTCGGTAGGATCGGTCTATGACCGGAACGGCGTGCTGCTGCTGGAGAATGATGAAGAGGGGCAGCATTATAACGAAGACCGGGAGCTTCGTATCGCGAACCTCCATGTGACCGGGGACAAGGCCTCCAACATCGTGGCGGTTCTGGCCACCGTCAACGGTGAGAAG
>JAEDMR010000254.1 GCA_016302925.1 Bacillota bacterium | reverse complement strand
GTTTTCCACGGAGCTGTCTTTCTCATATTTATCCAGAATCCTGAAGTGCTCTTCCACATTTTTTTCCAGAGCATCCCGCAGTTCCCGGTTAATCCGGACCGCTTCGATGATTTCTTTCGTATAATAGAGGTCCATCATAAGGCGCAGCTGGAAGATTTCTCTTGCCTCTTCCCCATCGATGGACTTGATTTTCATGCCGTGGCGCGGATAGTTCTCCACGATCTGTTCGGCAACAAGCTGATTCAGCGCCTGTTTCACCGGTGTTTCGCTGGAACCGTATTTTTTCGCCAGCTCTTTCACGTTGATTTTCTGCCCCGGCAGCAGCTCGTGGGCAATGATGTCCCTGCGGATTTTTTTGCATATGGCTTCCACCAGGGTTTCTTTCGGTTCCATTTAATGTCCTCCTGCTTTGCACTTGTGTTCTGTCATCTATTATGTATTATGCCAGTTTCTCAGGGTAAAATCAAGGGCTGCCTGCTCCATTCGAAAGCTCTTTTTCTGAAAATTTCTGTTTTTTCTCTGTGCATCCTGTGGTATAGTTATGGCATGAAAGTAATTATCTCACCCGCGAAAAAAATGAATCAGGTCACCGATCTGCTGGACTGGACCGACCTGCCGGCTTTCCTACCGGAAACGGAGAAGCTGCTTGCATGGCTCCGGGGCCGCAGCTTCGAGGTTCTTCAGTCCATCTGGAATTGCAATGATAAGATTGCTCTCCTCAATTATGACCGTCTGCAGGCCATGGATCTGCAGGCTCAGCTGACCCCTGCGGTTCTGGCCTATGAAGGGCTGCAATATCAGCACATGGCGCCCCAGGTCATGGAATACAGTCAACTGGACTGGCTGCAGGCGCATCTGCGGATTTTGTCCGGGTTTTACGGACTCCTTCGGCCGCTGGACGGCATCGTCCCTTACCGGCTGGAAATGCAGGCCCGGCTGCCCGGCTTCGAATCGGAAACGCTTTATGATTTCTGGGGACGCAGGCTTTATGATGCGCTGGCAGCAGAAGAAAGGGATGTCATCCTGAATCTTGCTTCCAAAGAGTACAGCCGCTGCATCACCCGGTATGCAGATTCGGCCGGTCCCAGGGTCATCACCTGTGTCTTCGGTCAGCTCACAGATGGTAAAGTCCGGGAAAAAGGCACCTTCGCCAAGATGGCGCGGGGCGACATGGTCCGCTTCCTGGCGGCACACAATGTGCAGGACGCTGCGGGCGCAAAAGACTATCAGGGCCTTGGATACTGCTTCCGAGAAGACCTGTCTGACGAAGAAACTTATGTATTTATCAAATAACCAGGAGGTAAAAAATGCTTGAAATCGGTACGAAAGCACCGGCATTCACACTGCCGGATAAAGATGGGAATATGGTGTCGCTGACGGATTTCATCGGGAAAAAGGTGGTTCTCTATTTCTACCCGAAGGACAACACCCCCGGCTGTACGAAACAGGCCTGCGCCTTTGCAGGTGCTTATGAGGGATTCCGCTCGAAAGACATCGCGGTCATCGGTATCAGTAAGGACAGCACCGCATCCCACCAGCGGTTTGCGGAAAAGTACGATCTGCCCTTTATTCTGCTGTCGGATCCGGACCGGCAGGCCATCGAAGGCTTCGATGTCTGGAAGGAAAAGAAACTCTACGGCAAGGTCAGCATGGGTGTAGTCCGTACAACCTATGTGATCGATGAAGAGGGCACCATCCTCTGGGCCAAAGAGAAAGTGAAGCCGGATACCAACGCTGCAGAGATCCTTTCGTGGCTGGAGGATAGCAAATAATCAAATCACATCTGCCCAAGCACCAGATACAACCCGTACAGCACCGCCAGGAACACCAGGTTCACCACGGTGAACCAGAGGAAATACCGTCCTTTGGTCTCGTTATATCGGTGGGCATACAGCTTATAGCTGATCAGGCTGGCCATGGATGCAATCAAGGTCCCCAGACCGCCCAGGTTGACGCCGATCAGAAGGTCCCGGCTGTTCTCCGTAAACTCGCTGAGAAGCAGGGTCGCCGGTACATTGCTGATCACCTGACTGGCGAGAATGGAAACCACCGCTTCATTTCCGGTCAGAAGGCTTCCCAGCAGATCACGCACCAGCGGAATGCTGCCCATGTTTCCGATAAACACAAAGAAAAACACAACGGTCAGCAGCAGGCAGTAATCTACTGTTCGGAGGATCTCCCGGTCCGAAAGAAACGCCGCGAGCAGAATCA
>JAEDMR010000056.1 GCA_016302925.1 Bacillota bacterium | reverse complement strand
AATGGAACCGTAGCATCCCACATTGGTGCCGATGCCGACCAGCTGGATATTGATCATCTTGTTTTCGATGTATTCTGCCGCATCGACCAGCTCGTCCTTGTCCCACCAGCCTTCCCGCAGGTCTCCCATATCGGCCATCAGAATGACCTTATGAAGTTTTCCCTGGTTTCTGGCTTCCTCATTGAGCGCCTTGATCACTTCCAGCTCACTGTTCAGGCTGATATCCGTCAGGCGGATCACATCCTTCACCTCGCTGAGCATCGGAATACGGATCAGCATCATCTTTTTATCGATGCCTGCATTTCTGGCATCTTCTATCTGTTCCAGACGTGAAGAAGCGATAAACGCAGCGCCGCCTTCCGCAAACTGTCTGGCAACCTCTACATCGCCGGTTGCACCTTTGATCACTCCGGCAACCTGAATGCCGTAACTGCCGCACCGTTCCACGACCCGTGCAACATTGTGTTTTAAATGGGCCAGATTGATCTCTAGCCTCGGATATCTCTCCTTCATCAGTACGTTTCCTCCTAATTTACAGTGTGCTATGGCAACACTTCTCCTTATATCATATACCATAACACTGACTATTTCGATATTTTAACATTTTTTCTGTACGATTGCAAGGAAAAATCCCGCAAAAACCGTGATTCCTGCGGGATTTCGTAAACTTGACGACATCACTCTGCCGTCCCATAAATTCTTCTTCTTTCGATTTCCTTTTTCTTCGCAAAATCTTTTCGCCCGGCTTCGCAGGCACGTCCGGCCTACGCCCGGTTTTCCTCCAGGAATTCGCTGAATTTTTCCAGACCTTCTTTCAGCGTTTTGGAGTCAAAGGCATACCCGATTCTTACAGCCCCTTCCATCTCGAAGGCAGAGCCCGGTGTAAACAGCAGACCTTTTTCCTTAATCAGGCGTACGCAAAGGTCATAGGACGGCATATCCAGATCGTAATAAACCAGGGCAGTGGTGCCTGCTACCGGCCGTACATAATGGACACCCGGCGTCTCCGTTACCCAGGCATCCAGGATGGCACGGTTCTTCAGCAGAATGTTCCGGTTTCTTTCGAAGATCTTTTCCTTATTCGCCAGTGCAAGAGATGCCAGCATGTCATCCAGCCGACCGCAGCTGATCGTATCATAATCTCTCCGTTCATGGATCATGTGGAGCGCCTCTTCATCTCTGGTGGCAATCCATCCCAGCCGCAGTCCTGCCAGAGAGAAGATTTTCGACATAGATCCGACGGAAATTCCTTTCTCATAAAGATCCACCACGGAATGCATGTAGCTTCCGTCTTCCGAAATTCCTCTGTATACTTCATCACAAAGCACATACGCACCCACGCTCCGTGCCACTTCGATCATTTCTTCCATGGACTCTCTCGGGATCCAGGAACCGGTCGGGTTGTCCGGGTTGTTAAAAGTAATCATCCTGGTGTTTTCGTCCACCAGAGATTTCAGCTCCTCGATGTCCGGCAGGAATTCATTCTCCGGTCTCAGCTGCAAGATCCGCACTTCTGCACCGATGGATTCCGGAATGGAATAATGCTGCTGGTAGGTCGGCATAACGGAGATCATGTTATCTCCTGCCTCAATAAGGGTTGTAATTACCATGTTGTTGGCGCCTACTGCACCATGGGTCGGGATCACCTGATTGGGCTGCAGATTTTCGTACAGACCTGCCACACCGCCAAGGAATCCCGGCGAGCCGAAGATGTCCCCATAGGTGAGCCGGACATCTGCCAGGCTCTTGAGATATTCGTCCTTGTCCTTCCCGCACAGCTCCAGCAGTTCTCCCACCGTCAGCGAGTCGATGCAGGTCTCGCCCAGATTGTAAACCGCCTGCTCTTCAAATTCATTCATCCAACGTTCGACTTTAAATGTTTTTATCTTCATTGTTACTGTCCTCCTTCTCCGGTTTGGGTCTGACGTTCCTCATTCCTATCCCTATTATACGACGAAAGGCCGGCGAATGGGTTGGGGATTTCCCCAATTCCTCTGTTCTTTTTTGGAAAAAACACAGGAGAAAGATTGACCCAAACCACCGCTGCTGATTATGGTCTCTGTCGAAAATATCTTCGCAGGCAGCGAATTTTCTTTTGACGGTTGTATGAGATGCAGATTTTTGTACTCTCATTCAACATTCCGCCGAAAAATCAATTTTTTTCGGCTGTTTTTTCCCTTAGGTTGAATGAAATTCCAAATCCGAAAGTTTCATTCAACGTCCGCTGTGATTTACAGTGCTCTGCAGCAGCCGGGAAATCCGCACCGCAGCAGAGAATTCTTCATATAGTTCTGCATCCGTTCTGTTTTCCATACCCGCAATTTCCCTCACCTTCGCCAGACGGTATCGAATGGTGTTCTGATGACATCTGCATTCGCAGGCTGTCGCTGCCACATCCCCGCCATGCTTCACATAGGCGAACATTGTCTCCATCAGTTCGTCCCTGCCGTACAGCGGTTTCAGAATTTCACTGCTGTACGCCGCCAGTGCCGGTTCTTTCTGCAGTGGGATCAGAATGCGGAAGATTCCGATTTTATCATAGCTGCCGTAATTGCAATCCATTGCCTTGCCGGCAACATGGGTCTGCCAGCTTTCCCGCAGGCACCGGTCCAGCCGCTTGCGGGACGAGTGCAGCCCGCTTCGTGAAACGACCGAATTTTCCTCCGACAACCCCAGCCCTTCCAGTACTTCCTTTTCAATCAGGGCGAAAGCATCTTTCGAATTCCGGCTGCTGGTCAGAAGCAGAAACAGTCCCTTTTCATACCGGCACAGCATCGCCTTCTGCCGCAGGCTTTTGTTCAGATAATAGCTGTGAAACAGCCGCTCCAGCTCCAGAGGATAGTCCTTCTTTGGTGACACATAGATACCTCTGCTGTATTCCTTAAACAGAAGGGACAGGCCTTTCACCGTTTCTGTCACCTGTTCCGCTGTCAGCTGGCCGTCAATCATACAGCGGATGCTGTCTGACGATAAAATCCGGGTGTCATCCTGCTGGACCGCATCCATAATTTCAAAGATGACGTCTTCGAAATAGATGTCCTGACCAAACACGAAAAGAGGGAAGTCATGAGCATCACAAAACTCCGCCACCTCCCGGGGCAGTGTCTCAAAGATCACATTCTTATATGCAAACCCACTGGTATTCTGCCGGTACAGGCTCTTCACCGCCTCCAGGATACGATCTTCATCATCCATGGCGAAAAGCAGGCTGGAAATCACGAAGCTGTCTGCCGCGAAAGCAAGCTCCCGATTCATATGAATGTTTCTGGCGAATTCGTAGTCTGCAATTCCGGCAGAACAGACAGGGCGATCCAGGCCTCCTTCGCCTGCAATCAGTTTCATTCCCTGCATGCAGCGAAGGTGCATGAGATTTTTTAAGGTCAGTGCCATAGTCTTATGCGATTTCCAGTGCGATCTCCATCATGGCGGTAAAGGTCTGCTGCCGTTCTTCTGCTGTGGTTTCCTCTCCGGTAAACGGATTATCGGAAATGGTGCAGATGGCCAGTGCATTCTTTCCGGCTCTTGCTGCGTTCATATACAGAGCGGCTGCTTCCATTTCAACGGCCAGAACACCCATCTTCTGCCACTTTCCCAGCGGCATGCTGTCATCATAGAAGCAGTCGGAGGAATAGAGATTTCCCACTTTCGGCTCAATGCCAAGCTTTTTGGCCGCTTCCACTGCACTGCTCAGCAGCTTATAGGAACAGATCGGTGCATAATGGCCAGGCAGCTGGAACTGATCCTGGAAGTTTGAATTGGTGCAGGCTCCCATGCCAAGCACCACATCCCGGACTTTCAGAGACGGATCGACCACACCGGCCGTACCCACCCGGATAATATTCTCCACATCATAGAAATTGAACAGTTCATAGGAATAGATTCCAATGGACGGCATGCCCATGCCGGATGCCATCACTGATACCTTCTTTCCTTTATATGTACCGGTATAGCCCTGAATCCCCCGTACATTGTTTACAAGTACAGCGTCTTCCAGAAACGTCTCGGCGATGAATTTCGCCCGGAGCGGATCCCCCGGCATCAGTACAGTCTTGGCAAATTCGCCTGGTCTGGCGGAAATATGAGGTGTAGGTGTGCTCATTGTTGTTCTCCTTTCGTATCGACTTTCGTATCGACTAAATGGTAGCTGCAGCCTTCGAATACCGTATCGAAGCGGCAGATTCCCATGTACTCACAGTAAGTGCATGCGGACCGGTCCTTCGTCTTCATCGGATGAATTTCCAGATTGCCCTCCGTCAGGCTGCGGCATATTTCCACGGTTTTTTCTGCCACAGCATCCCGAAGATCACGGAAGTCCTCCTCGCTGATGAGTGTTCCTTTCCCGGTCTCGCTGATTTTTTCCTTTCCTGCCCGCAGCGGCACGATGTCGGAAAATCCGCTGAAATCACCGGCGATGTTTTCGATGACCTGGGGATCATCCACCATCACCCCGTTCAGCTTGAAATTCTTTCGAATCTCTCTGGCCAGTTCCTCGCTGTCCCACTCTTTTCCCGTGGCGTCGGCCATGGGCTCTGAAATGTGGAAGTAGAAGACGCCTGCCGGTTTTCTGTTCTCCTCACAGGCGGCCTGCAGATACAGCATCAGCTGCAGACGATACCCGGCTCTGGCTTCTTCCATATTGAAGATTTCCTTCCCCGTCTTGTAGTCGATAATCTTCACCCGGTCATCCGGCAGATAATCCACCCGGTCGATCTTTCCTTCAATATACACGGTCTCGTCCCCGGCCGTAACCGTCACCGGAGGGATCTGGCCGCCCCTGCGGAACGGTACTTCAAACTGGCTTTTTTCAATCTGCCCGGCCCGGACCTGCTCTACCACAGTCCAGCAGACCTTTTCGCAGATATCATAAATCCTTCTGCTGCGATAGGATTCTTCCTTTCCCACATGGAACAGACCTTCCCGGTACTGTTCCATCTGCCGCCGTGCCGTTTCCCGCACCAGCTTCCCGCATTCCTGCCGGGTGATGGTCATCCACGGCGACAGTGGGTGCGTCACATCCAGATCCGGCATCGTCAGAGTTCTGGTCAGGGTCATGAGACATTCGTGATAAATATCTCCGATTTCTCTGGGGGCCACCTGAAAGATCCGGCGTTCCTCCGGCCGCAGCCCATATGCCACGAAATGAGAAAACGGACATCGCGAGAATTTTTCCAGTCTGGACGGACTGAGGGAATAGGCGGCCTCCGGATTTTTCAGAAACAGCTGCCGTGCTGCTTCCTTTCCCAGATTGTTCTGATGATTGGTGAAAGCCAGGCCCTCCCGCACCGGATTCAGCGCGTCCGATCGGTTCTGCTGGTACCAGGCGAGACTCTCTTTCCACTCTGCCGGCACCAAGGCTCGCTCTCCTGCTGTTTCCCCCGGTCCTCTGGCTGAGGCTGCATCCTGCAGTGCCTCCGTCATATGGCGCAGACTGCTGACACCGCCGTGTATCAGCGGCAATCCACTTTCGCCGTTCAGCACATCCGGCTGCTCCTCCAGCTTCGGAAATAATTCCTGCAGCTTCAGGTAAACCGGTGACGGCCGGCACTCCTTTCCTTCCCCGTCGGACAGCGAGCAGCTGAGCCACAGATATTCTTCCGCACAGGAAAGATTCCGGTAGATGGCCAGCCGCTCTTCCATCAGCACGATGGAGTCCACCTTGCAGAGCTCCGTACCCCGACTGCGGAAGAGTTCTTTTTCTTCCGTGGTGAAGAGACCCTGCTCCGGTTTTTCCTGGGGCAGCACCCCTTCGTTGACGCCGACGATGACCAGTGCTTTTACATTGCTCATTCTGGTTCGCTGCATGGTTCCCATCAGCAGGCCATCCCTGGTGGGCGGCAGAACGCCGATCTCCACCTGCGAAAGCCCGACACGAAAAATATCCCGGAACAATTTCGGCTCGAAATCATCTTCTCCCATGATCTCCGCCATCTGATCCAGGATGCCTACAACCTTACCCCAGATCTGAGCAGTTTCCTCCGCCAGGTCGATTCGTTCCATATCTTCCTGCCGCACAATGAATGCTTCAATCTTCTCGGGGAGCTTCACTTCTTCATAAAGATAGCGGTAAAATTCCTGGATAAAATCTCCGCTGGTATCACTGTTTTTTATCACCGGCTCCAGCATCAGAAACGGGGATACTGCTTTCTGCCTCAGCATTTCCAGCCGTTCCAGTCCCTCGGTGCCATATTCGCTGCTTCCTCTGGTAAAAGGTCGTTTCCACATGGTACGCCGGATTCTGTATTTCATGGCGTAGTTCTCCAGGTCGGTGACCTCCTCCCGATTCAGATCGCCAAATCCGGATTTCAGCACCTGCAGCAGATCTTCCGTCCGATAGCTTTCCGTGACAGTATCCAGCAGCGCCAGCAGATACTGCACCACCGGGCTGGAAAGGATATCCCTCTTGCTGTCACTGAATATCGGAATCCCATACTCCTGAAAGATTCGCTCCACCACCGGTCCCCGCACTTCCTGGTCGTTGCAGACCAGCCGGATGTCCCGGTACCGCAGACCCAGGTCCCGCACCAGATGCAGGACATATGCAGCAGCACTTTCTGCTTCATTATAGATTCCCGCTGCAGATACCAGGGTGATGTTGCTGCAGTCTTCTTCCTTCCTGCCGGGTACTGCATACAGTTCCCGCTCCAAATGGCGGAGTGCCCGGCTGCTGCGCTCCCGCAGGCAGTCGGACGGAATGGCCTGCCGCCGGCACTCCACGCCGACCGCTGCAGCCTCCCGCTCCAGATTTTCCATGACCATACCCGTCAGAGTGAACAGTTCCCGGTCCCGGCCGCTGCCATCCCAGGTAAGCACCACACGCACATCGGCCGCCCGGCCCATCAGCTGCCCCAGGACCGACATGGCCTTGGGCGCGAAACTGTCAAACCCGTACACCCAGACCTGGCTTCCCCGGAGAAATTCGGACTGGTGGATTTTGCGCAGAAAGAGGTCGATATAGTCTTCGGAATCCGTATATTTGCCGTCGATCTCCTCTTCATAGCGTCCGTAGAGCAGGGCCAGATCCTCCAGCTTCCGCCGGGTATAGGTCCCCGCCTCTGCTTCCGATGCCATGGCCGCAAGTTCCTTCCTGCCGCAGTTGTACTGCTTCAGCTCGGAAATAAAGTTGTTCACCGTTTCGATGAACGCATTGCTTTCTTCCAGACCGCGGTAGACCTGCAGCTGCTCCCGGTTTTCCCGGGCAATGCGTGCCAGGATCATATGGCGGCCATACTTGTCGATGAAGGTCTGCCTGCTGCCTCCCAGCTCACTGAGCAGCCGGTTTCCCAGACGGGACATGGACAGCACTTCCACATCCATGAGACCCTGCACCTGCAGGTGGCGGAATGCCTGCTGCTCCGCCTCCAGGGTATACTGATCCGGTACCAGCAGAATGGTCCGCGCCGCTTCCGCTTCGCCGGCCCGCTTCTGCCGGATCATGTCAAATATGAATTTTTCCTTATTCAGGCTTTCTCTGCCATAGTAAATGTGCAGCATGTTCTGTCCTTAATAATATCTTTTTCTGCCGTAGGATTCTTACAGTCTTTCCATCAGTTCCACCAGCTCCGCCGGCGTCTTCACATGAAAGTCGATCACCGCATCGTCAATCAGCGATGTATCGTCACAGGTGATTCTCCAGTCCACCATCACCGCACGAACGCCGGCATTGTTGGCACACTTGATATCAAAAGGACTGTCTCCGATCATGACTGACTCCTCCGGTGACGCGCCAAGTTTGGCCATACCCAGCAGCAGCGGCTCCGGATTGGGTTTATGCACCGTGGTGTCGTCGCAGGTTACCATATCGTCAAACAGCGATGTGATGTCGAGCATGTCCATGTACCGCAGGGCAGACTCTCTGGTACGCGACGTAACAATGCCCAGCACATATCCCTTTTCCTTCAGATTCTGCAGCATCTCCTTCACCCCCGGAAAGATGGTCACCAGCTGATCTGCGTGCTCCTTCTGATAGTTCCGATACACTTCGGCAGACTCCTCCGGCGGTACGTTTGGAAATTCCCGTGCCATGGTCAGCAGCAGCGGTTCGCCGAAGCAGGCTGTGATATGCTCCACCGGTGCTTCATGACCCAGATAGGTCCGATAGGTGTGCTGCCAGGAAGCGATGATCACGTCATTGGTGTTCACCAGCGTCCCGTCGAAGTCAAATAAAATATATTTCAGCATTCTTTTTTTCCTCTCAAAATCTTTCCGCCCGGCACTTTTTCTCCGCCGGAATGCCCGATTTCCCGGAATGTCCGGGCTGCGGAGATTACAGGCGCATGGTCAGGCCCACTTTTTTCTTATCATAGTCGATGGAGATGATCTTCACCTTCACCGTATCGCCCACGGATACCACGTCCATCGGGTGTTTTACATACTTATCGCTTAACTGCGATATATGCACGAGACCGTCATTCTTCACGCCGATGTCCACGAATGCACCGAAGTCCACCACATTTCGGACCGTGCCGGTCATTTCCATATCGATCTTCAGATCCTCGAAGTTCTTCACATCGTTGCGGAATACCACCGGAGGTGCATCCTCACGAGGGTCTCTCGCCGGCTTCTTCATTTCCTCGATGATATCGGTCAGGGTCATCTCTCCGATACCGATCTCCTGTGCCAGATGGGAAACGCTCTGGGCGAAGGATTTGGCAGGATACGCCTTTTTGATCTTCTTTTCGATGGACGCGTCGCCGCCGCTGCGGATGGATGCCGGATCCACATCCAGCTTTTCCATCATGGACCGGGCCGCATTATATGATTCCGGATGCACGGAAGTGGCATCCAGTGGTTCCTTTCCGCCCTCGATCCGAAGGAAACCTGCACACTGGCCGAAGGCCTTTTCGCCCAGCTTCGGCACTTTCATCAGCTCTTTACGGCTTTCAAATCGTCCATGCTCCTCCCGGTAAGCCACGATATTCTTGGCGATGCCCATGTTGATGCCCGCGATATAAGACAGCAGTGACGGGGATGCCGTATTCAGATCCACGCCGACCCGGTTCACGCAGTCTTCCACCACGCCGGTCAGGGCGCCCTCCAGCAGCTTCTGATTGATGTCGTGCTGATACTGACCTACACCGATACTTTTCGGATCGATCTTTACCAGCTCCGCCAGCGGATCCTGCAGCCGGCGGCCCAGAGACATGGCCCCTCTGGTGGTCACATCCAGATCCGGATATTCTTCCGTCGCCAGCTTGGATGCGGAATAGACCGATGCTCCTGCCTCGTTGACGATGGTATACTGGATCGGATAGCCGTTCTTTTTGATAAATCCGGCCACCACTTCCTCCGTTTCCCGGGAGCCGGTGCCGTTGCCGATGACGATAATATCTGTATGGAATTTTTCCACTAATTTCTTCAGAACCGCTTCTGTCCCGGCGATGTCCTTCTTCGGCTCCGTCGGATACACCGTGGTGTACGCCTTCAGCTTGCCTGTCTCATCCAGCACAGCCACCTTGCAGCCGGTCCGGTAACCCGGGTCGATGGCAATGACCTTCTTCCCCTTCACCGGCGGTGCCATCAGCAGATTTTCGGTATTTTTCGCGAAAATTTTCACAGCTTCCGCCTCGGCCCGCTCCGTCAGGCTGTTTCGCATTTCCCGCTCGATGGACGGTGCCATCAGCCGCTTATAGGCGTCGGCGATGGTTTCCTGCAGCAGTCCGTAAAAAATACTCCGCTCGTTTTTCAGTACCGTCTTACCGATAAGCTGGTGAATCTTTTCCGTATCCACACTGACCTTCACCTTCAGCTTCTTTTCCTTTTCCCCCCGGTTGATGGCCAGTACCCGGTGATTCGGAATCTTCGCCAGCGCTTCCTGATGATCATAGTACATCTCATAGACCGTCTTCTCCTCCGGATCGACCGCTTCGGTGACAATGAGCCCGGAAGCAAAGGTCTTATCCCGCACTTCTTGGGTCAGATCCGGATCATCGGCGATCATCTCGGCGATAATATCGCAGGCCCCCTGCAAAGCATCCTCTGCCGAATTGACCTCTTTCTCCGGGTTGATATAGGCTGCCGCGGCGTCTTCCGGCATGCCGCTGGTCAGAAGCTGGGCATAGATGACCATGGCCAGCGGTTCCAGGCCTTTTTCACGGGCCTTGGATGCCCGGGTGGCTTTTTTCTGCTTAAACGGCTTATACAGGTCCTCCACTCTCTGGAGTACTTCTGCCTTCAGGATTTCCTCCTTCAGGTCTTCCGTCAGCTTCCCCTGTTCCTCGATGAGGCGGATCACTTCTTCCTTTCTCTCTTCCAGATTCCGCAGGTACTTCAGCCGTTCATCCATATCACGGAGCACCACGTCGGTGAGACCGCCGGTGACTTCTTTTCTGTACCGGGCGATGAACGGAATGGTGTTTCCCTCATCGATGAGCTGCACGGTGTTTTCCACTTGAGATACCTTTACCTTAAATTCTGCTGCAAGTTTCTGTATGATGTCCATATTCTTGTTTACTCTTCCTTGAATTTCAGTTTTTCGTTGATAAAATAGTCGAGATTGCCGTCCATGACCGACTGCACATTGCTGGTTTCCGCGCCGGTCCGATGGTCCTTTACCATGGTGTAAGGCTGGAATACATAGGAACGGATCTG
>JAEDMR010000055.1 GCA_016302925.1 Bacillota bacterium | reverse complement strand
CCAATATCGCTACCGGAGCCAATTTGGTATTCCGAAGCAAAATGATCGGCTATAACATCCTCACCGGAACCACAGGAACCCTGCTGGACAAGCTGGGAAACGGCAGGAAGGCCACCCTCACGGTGGATGCGGAGCTGAACCGGACTGCATATCGGGCACTGGCAGGCCGCAGCGGTCTGGTCAGCGTATATAACTGGAAAACCGGAGAGATCGTCTGCCTGGTCAGCAGCCCGACCTTCGATCCGGCAGATGAAACGGCTGCAGCCAATGCGAAATCCGGCTCCTATATCAATAAGGCCATCTCTGCCTGTCTGACGCCGGGCTCGATTTTTAAGCTGGTGACCACAGCTGCTGCCATTGAAACCATTCCGGATCTGGAAAACTGGACCTTCACCTGTACGGGAAGATATGAGGTGGAAGGGGAGTATGTGACCTGCGGCGCCGCCCACGGCACCCAGAACATCTACGGTGCCCTGACCAATTCCTGCAACTGCGCCTACGCAGAGCTGACGCTGGAGCTGGGGCCAGAGGTCATGGCCCGATATGCGGATCAGCTGGGTCTGACTTCGTCGTATGACATCAATGGGATTCATTCTGCAGAAGGGCAGTTTTTGTTTGACGGGGCCGGGATCAACCGGGCCTGGTCCGGCATCGGGCAGTATGAGGACCAGCTAAATCCGCTGTCCATGATGGTCTGTATGGGCGCCATCGCCGGCGGCGGCTCGGCAGCAAGTCCTGTGCTTCTGAAGGGAAGCCACGCCTCAGAGGTGAATCTGCTGAACGCAGACACGGCATCGAAACTTCGCAGCATGATGCGGAATAATGTGAAGGAGGGCTACGGCGACGGGAACTTCCCGGGGCTGGAACTTCATGCGAAAACAGGAACGGCCGAGGTGGGTACCGGCAGAACGCCGCACGGATGGTTTACCGGCTTCAGCGGGAACTATGCCTTCATCGTCTGTGTGGAAAACGGCGGCAGCGGCATCGGAAGCGCCGCACCGGTTGCCAATGCCGTGCTGCAGGAGCTGAAGGAGGAATAATAAAAAAGGATCGTCTGACATTCGGGTTGATTGAATTACCAAGTCAGACGGTCCTTTTTATTTGTTCTTAAATTCCCAGGTTTTGAAATTGTCTTCAGTCAAAAGTTTCTCCCGTCACAGTTTCCAGGAAACCTTTTGCATTGCTGCTGCCAATATGAAATGTGAAGTCCTTACCCAGCATGGAAATCCAGAGATATCCATTGTCGCTGACACCGAATTTCATCTGGGAACCGGTCGGATTGCTGGCGGAGGTGAAGAGAGCCTTACTGTTTCCGCTGGTGAAGGAGCTCTTGGAGGCTCTTTCTGCATTGCTCTGGCACAGAAGCCAGTTCCACACCGCACTGCTCACATCGGTCTTATAACTCTTATTTGAAGAGTAGCCCATATGGGAAATCTGACAGCGGACTGTACTGGAAAAGCCAATGCTTCCGGAAAGGCCCAGATCCGTTACAAACTGTCCCAGTGTGCCAGGGGCGTAATCTGCGTTGGCATATACCAGCGGTTCTGCAAATCCGTCCACATCCAGTGCAACCACCGCATCGGGAGAAATATTCTTCACCTTGCAGACCTTGGCTTTCACCTTGGCTGCATTGGTGGTGGAAGTCTGCGGCAGATCAATGGTAACCGTTTCCAGCGTGGTGTCCATATCGGATTTGGATACAGTGCTGCTGACCACATAGTTGCTACCTGAAACGGAAATGGATGCAACCTGACTGCTGTTTACAATCTCATTGGTCCAGCTGATTTCAGCGGTGCCGGATGCACCCGGCGTTACCTTCCCGTTATCTGCCGACGGTTGCGTGGAATCATTCCCTTCGCTGCCATTACCGTTGCCATTGCTGCTGCCACTGTTACCGCTGCTGGCATCCGGATCATCAGAGTTCTGAGAGCCTTCACTGCCGGCATTCTTGTCTGTCTTGTCAGCCGGATTCTTCGTGCCTGTGCTGCTGCCGGTATTATCTCCATTTCCGGTGTTGGAATCCTCTCCGGCCGAATCTGCATCTGCCGGATTTTCACTATCTTCCGGGCTGCCCGGATCTTCGCTGTTTTCACCGGACGGATCCGCTGCATTTGCCGGATGTTCTGCTGTGCTGTCCAGATCCGCAGGATTGATCACGCTGGAGTCCGAGCCGATGACATTCTGAAGCAGATTGCCTGCGTTGCTGTGATCCTCGTCACCGAGATCCAGAAGTGCGAAGGTGGATATCATAACAATCACGCTGGCTGCCACGGCTGTGCCGTAATACCATATTGATTTTTTTGTTTTCTTTGCAAAATGTTTCGTCTGGGCGGATTTCTCTTCGGCTGCCTGCCGGAATGAAATCACGTTCCCATTTTCATGTTCTGCAACCGGGGAAGGCGACTCGAGGGCAATTTTGGCGAGCAGGTCTGCGACCACGTCATCAGACGGCTCCATTTGCGCCTTCATACTGCGAAAGATTTCGTCAGTCATACGCTTCCTCCTTCAGTTTCTCCTTCATCATCTCGCGGCCGCGCATCATTTGCACTTTTACCGTGGAAGGCTTCAGATCCAGCGCCTTGCTAATCTGATCCACGGACATGTCCTCGAAATAATGGAGGTGGAGAACGATCCGATATTTTTCAGGAAGCTCCTGCATAGCCACATAGACCGCATTTTCTTCCTTCGTTTCAAATTGGAATGAGCCTTCTTCCATCTCGTCAAGCGGTACTGTTCGCTTGCGGTAGGTGCTGTCCACCACTCGCTTGGAACAGTTCATGGTCGTCCGTATGAGCCATGCCTTACGATGTTCTTCATCGTTAAACACAGGATTTGTTCTGAAATAAATCAGGAACACTTCCTGGAAGATATCATCGGCATCGTCACGGTTCTTCACATAGGACAGAGCCACGCTGTAAACAGTCCCCTTGTAACGCTGGATGACGGTCTCAATACTTTCGTTTTGAACAAAAGTATCAGCCATCGTTGTCCTCCTTACATAATTAACTCAAACTTCTACCCCAAAAGGTTACAGCAAAATGAAAAAAATATATTCTGTGTCAAAAATCCACAAAACATGTTAAAATGATATGTGCAGCAAAATACGCCATAATATTATAACAAAAAAAGAAAAAGAAAACAACCGGACGTAAGAATTTTGTAAGAAACGAACAAGATGATTCGTAAGATTTGTAAGATAAAGTGAAAGTGTGCCGGGGGAGGGTCATCTGCCCGGTACGGATTGGAGGTTCCTATGACAGAGAAACAGCAGCAGCTGAACATTCTGGTGTGTGATGATGATAAAGAGATCGCAGGCGCCATTGAGATTTATCTGAGGAACGAGGGCTATCATGTATTTAAGGCCTTCGACGGATTTCAGGCGCTGGAAACGGCCCGGCGGGAAAACCTGCATCTGATCATCATGGACGTGATGATGCCGCATATGGACGGGGTTCAGGCTACTATGAAAATCCGGGAGGAAAAGAACATTCCCATCATCATGCTGTCTGCCAAGTCGGAAGATTACGATAAGATCATCGGCCTCAACGTGGGGGCAGATGATTATGTGACGAAGCCCTTCAATCCTCTGGAACTGATGGCAAGGGTCAAATCCCAGCTGCGGCGGTATACCCGGCTGGGGAGCATGAGTGCGGCGCAGATGTCGGGTGTGTACCAGTCGGGGGGACTGTCCGTGGATGACAACGAGAAGAGGGTCACGGTGGATGGAGAAGAGATTCCGGTAACGCCCATCGAGTTCGGCATTCTGAAGCTGCTGACGGAGCATGCAGGCAGGGTATTTTCCATGGATCAGATTTATGAAGCGGTCTGGCAGGAGCCTGCCTACAATCCGGAGAACACGGTGGCGGTTCATATCCGCCGGATTCGTGAAAAGATCGAGATTGACCCGAAAAATCCAAAATATTTGAAGGTGGTGTGGGGAATTGGATACAAAATCGAAAAATTCTAAACAAAAGACACTTGGCATGCTGTACGGTTTCGCCTGGTTTCTGGCGGCGGTCAGCGGGGTGGTATGCGGGATTCTGGCAAGTCTTACAGTGTGCCTTGCATCCATGACGGATTATCAGAGCTTCCTGGAGTCCGGCGGTGATGCGGAATTGGCGGAATGGAGTCCGTGGTTTGTGGATATCCCGGAGCAGAATGTTTTCAATGATAAGCTGGCCAGCATGACCATTTGGGCGGTGGCAGCAGCGGTTGTTTTCGCGGCTGCGGTGGTGGTTCTGTGTATTTTGACGGGACGGTTTTCGCGGAATCCGGACGGGACCATTCATCTGAACTGGTTTGACCGGCTCTGGTCAGAGATTCACATTGCCGGTGTATGCGGATTTTCGGTGGCTGCCGTGGCACTTGGTATTCCGTTGATGGGGGTGTCCAGGTTTACGGACTGGACCTTCGTTTTCGTACAGCGGATTTCCGATGATCACTGGTTTGGAGTGAGCAATGAGATCGTAATCAATCTCAGTATAGCGGGGATGGCAGCTTCCATTCTCCTGACAGTACTCTTCTTCCTGCCTCTGGTAAAGAAACTGAAGGCCCGCAAGTTCTGGGAAAAGTCTCTGCTGGGCAGCATCTGGCTCTGGATGTATCGGGGCGTGAAGCGTTTCTTCGGCGGGCTGGTGCAGGCGTTCCGGGAAAACCGCAGCATCATGACGAAGGTGATGGTTGTGCTGATCGGCGGTGCAGTTCTTTCGGCAACCTGGATCGGGCTTCTGGTGGTGATTGTGCTCATCGTGGTTTTCGCACCGCGGCTTGTGAGAAAGTTTACGGCGGTGCAGACCGGTGCAGCACAGGTCAGAAACGGAAATCTCAACTGGAAAATTCCTGTGGAGTCCGATTCCCACGGAGTGCGTGGAGAAATGGATAAACTGGCCGCGGATATCAATGCCATCTCCGATGCAACGGAAATCGCCGTCCGCAATGAACTGAAAAATCAGCGGCTGAAGACGGAACTGATCTCCAATGTGTCCCATGATCTGAAGACGCCGCTGACTTCCATGACAGCGTATGTCGATCTGCTGAAGAAGGAGGGGCTGGACAGTCCGAACGCACCGGAATATCTGGAGATTCTGGACAGCAAGACCCAGCGGCTGAAGGTGCTGACGGAGAATCTGTTTGAAGCGGCCAAGGCCTCCAGCGGCGCTATGCCGGTGTCTCTGACTGAAATTGATCTGCCCGCTCTGGTGACCCAGAGTCTGGCGGAAATGGAAGAACGGCTGGCGGTGCGCAGCCTGCAGGTCATCGTGCGGAATGAACTGGAGAACGGTGCAGAATCCGGCAATTTCGCCGGGAACACCACAGGAACAGCCGGCACACCAGGAACAGCCGGCTGCAAGGTTATCGCCGACGGCCAGCTTCTGTGGCGCGTCATCGAAAACCTGCTGGGCAACGTGAGCAAATACGCATTGCCGTCAAGCCGGGTCTACATTAACATCAGCCGGACAGGAGCAGGACCGGGAGCCGAATTTTCGAAGCGGCCGGGTAAAATCCTGCTGGAGGTAAAAAACATTTCCGAAGACCAGCTGAACATTTCTGCCGATGAGCTGATGGAGCGATTCAAGCGCGGTGACGAATCGCGGAATACCGAAGGCAGCGGCCTGGGTCTGGCCATTGCCAGAGATCTGGTGCGTCTGATGAAGGGAACCTTCGAGGTTTCCATCGACGGCGATTTGTTCAAAGCAAGTGTGATCCTGGATGAAGCGGGCGCCGTGCAGGAATATGCGGCTGCGGCTGAAATCGCACCCGAGTCTGCGGCTGAAACCGAATGCGGATCTGAGAGTGGGTCGGAGACAGGATCTGAGAGCGGGTCGGAGAACGGATCGGCTTCTGGCACCGGACGCAGAAGACTGTTTCCGGGTACTGCGGTTTTCCAAAAAGGCCGAAATGTTTTCAAAAAGAAAACAATTTCGGGAATTAGGAAAACCGACTCAAATGAAAAGACAGAATAAACTATAATTATAAAATATTTACAGTGTAATAATTACATTTCAGCACTATACGAAGGCCTTTTCCGGAAAAATCTGCCGAAATCAGCAGAAAGTTTTCCGAAAAGGCCTTTTTGTTTTCAAAAAGAAAACAATTCGGGCAAAAAGGAAAACCGGGCCGCCGCCGGAAGCCACCAGACAGCCTACAGAAAACCATTCAGGCTTTCATCAAAGTGAATATAAAACCCATAAAATATAGAATAAGTAATAATTGACATATATAAGACAGTAATGTAAAATATTACTGATAAAGAATGGAAGCAGGAGACCGCAAAGGGGGGATACATAATGCTATTCATGGATGACATTCTGGCTCGAAAGCGTTTTATGCTCCGCAAAAAGGAGAAGCTGGAACAGCGGCTCGCGGAAATACCGAAGGGTCGCCTGATAAAGAAAAGAGCAAAAGGACAGACATATTACTATCTGGAACGAGACGGGGAGCTGCAGAGCCTGCAGGACAAACCGGAAACCAGAGCACTTTACGAGGAAAAGCAGGCAGCAGAAAAGGAACTGAAAAATCTGAACCGTAATATTACGGCAATTGACCGTTTCCTCAAGCAGTACATACCCATGTCACCAGAGGAAACCAAACGACAGGTTCAAGGCAGACCGTGGGAAGAAGTCAAGAAGCAGCAGAATTCTTTTACCACAGATAACAGGGAACTGGTGTATCTTGGAGTGCTTTACCACTCCAAGTCAGAAATGCTGATTGCCATTATGCTGACCTCCTTCGGAATAGAGTTCAAGTATGAAATATCGCTGAAGGAAGGATACCGGGAAGTATACCCGGATTTCGTCATCAAGAGGCCGCGTGACGGCAGAATCATATACTGGGAGCATGCCGGTGTGACTCATAAAGAAGAATACATTATGAAACTCTACGGGCGGCTGGACGAATATCATGCCATGGGCATTGACCTTTGGGACAATCTGATTCTGAGTTTTGACGGACCTGACGGCAGCCTGAACGCAGATCAGATTGAGAAAATCATCCGCCTATACCTGTTGTAGGGGATTCGTACCTGCAACATCCCGCGAAACGAAACCCACAACTTGACATCTTAACACAGATGGTAATTGAAGCAGAGGGGAATTTGGTGTATAATAAAAACAGGCGCCGCGGCGCCTGTGAAATTGCAACGAAATATGAGCAAATAAGAGCAAGTAAGAATAAGGATGAAACAGAATGAAAGAGATATATGTTAAGGATTTGCGAAAAGACCAGGAGGTTACAGAATTCTTCATGGTGAAGTCGGCAGCAGTGAAGACCGGCTCCAATGGCAAGCAATATCTGGACATCACCCTGGGCGACAAGACAGGCGAACTGACCGGAAAGAAATGGGATGTCAGCGATGGCGAATACCCGGCTCTGGTTGACATAAAAGAAAAAGATATCGTGAAGATCAAGGGTGTCATCACCGAATGGGCGGGCCAGCTGCAGTTCCGGGTGCAGCGGATCCGGAAAGCCAACGAAAACGACGGCCAGCAGATCGGTGACTTCGTCAAGGCGGCTCCGGAGGATCCGCAGGAAATGTACGATTTTATTTTTGACACTGCCCAAAATCTGACCGACAGGGATTTGCGGGAGTTATGCGTCCGGCTGCTGACGGAGAATAAGGATCGTCTCCTCTATTATCCGGCGGCTTCCAAGAATCACCATGCCCAGCTGGGCGGCCTGCTGTACCATACGAAGCGGATGCTGATGACCGGCATGCGGGTCTGCGAAGTGTACACCAATCTAAACCGGGATCTGGTGCTGACCGGGGTGATTCTGCACGATATGGAAAAACTCAATGAAATCGATGCAGACATCGATGGGATTGCCAGCGGCTATTCTTTTGAAGGCCAGATGCTTGGGCACCTGATTCAGGGTGTGAAGCTGGTGGACCGCATGGCTCTGGAAATGGGCATGGACCGGGAAAAGGCAATCATGCTGGAACACATGATTCTGTCTCATCATTATGAACCGGAATTCGGAAGCCCGAAGAAGCCGCTGTTCCCGGAGGCAGAGGTGCTGCACTATCTGGACATTCTGGATGCCAGAATGTTCGACATGCAGGCTGCACTGGAGGCCACTGAACCGGGAGCGTTCAGTGACAGGGTATGGACGTTGGACAACCGGAGATTATACAAATCGGTAAATATCTAAGGAGGAATACTATGATCAAGCTGCCGAAAGAAGTCAATAAAGTTCTGAAAACCCTGGAAGGGGCAGGTGCTGAGGTCTATGTTGCAGGAGAGTGCGTGCGGGACAGCCTGCTGGGAGGAAATCCTTATGGCTGGGACGTGGTCACTTCTGCTGAGCCGGACAAGCTGCGGGAACTCTTCCCGGAAGGCAGGGTGATCAGTGAAAAATACGGCATCCTGCGGCTGGAATACATAGAAGAAATCTACGATAAAGACGGCGAGTTTGCAGGGGAAGAAGGCGTGATCATCGATGTGGCGCCTTACCGAAACGGCGGAACCATTGAAACGGAACTGGAGAGAAGGGCATTCACAATCGATGCCATCGCCGACAGCCCGAGCCGGATTTCCGACCCGTACGAGGGCCGGGAAGATATCCGGAAGAAACTGGTCAGAACCATCGGCGATCCGGATGCACTGTTCCGGGAACAGCCCCTGAAGATGATGCAGGCCATCCGCTATGCGGCCCAGTTCGGCTTTGACCTGCACAAGCCGGTGTTTGATGCCATCTGCAGCAATTACAGAAAACTGGAAGAAGCTGATGTGAACGGTCTGCGTGAGGAGTTTACCCTGACGGTCAGCGGTCCTTACGGCGGCAAAGGCCTGAGCATGATCATGGACACCGGGATCATCGGCGTGATCCTGGGAGAAGATGTTCTGAAGCACCTGACACGGCGGGAAAAAAGCGACCTGACCATTCTGTGCCAGAACATCGACCGGTCTCAGCAGGTGGAAGACCGGCGGCTGGGTCTGTTCTATACCTGCATAGATAAGAAACGGGCCATGCCGTCCATTGAAAAGCTGGGATTTGAGGGAGATACCTACCAGCATCTGGTGGATGCGGTACATGATATGGCCAAGCTGTATTTTACCGCTCAGAAGCCGGAACTGAAGAAATTCATTTACAAGCGGGGCTGGGACCGGTATAACTATCTGGCAAATCTGGAAAAAGCCCAGCGTATCGTCTTCGATTATTCTTCGGAAACCAAGATTAAGAGCAAGATGTATATGCTGGAAGAGATTCGAATGTACAGGGAGCCGATTTTTGAAAATGAACTGGCCATCGACGGCAATGATCTGATGGAGTCAGGCATCTGCAAAAGCCCGGAAGACGCGGCGAAGATGCTCTCCATGCTGGTGGAGGAGATGCACGTCCATCCGAAAAAGAACACCAGACGGGATCTGCTGGAACTGGCAAAGAAATATAAGCGTTTCAAATTTTTAACATGGACGAGAGGAATACATTGGCTGCACTAAACCACGGTTTTGAAACAGGACACAGCAACATTACGAAAATAAGCCAGGTCACCCCAGAGGTGACCTTGTTTTTGCGCAATCTGGGGTTTTCCAACTACTATATCATCAAGATATTCGACCTGGTGGGGGAGACTGCCGTTGCCCTGACGGAAGACAATCCGTACTGGCTGCTGGATGAATTCCCACGAATGGGATTCCACAAGGTGGATGAAGCAGCAGAAAAGCTGGGGGTCAGTCGGGACAGTGAATATCGGATTGAGAGCGGTATCCGGTTCGGCCTGAAAAGCTATGTGGCAGAAGGTCACAGCTATGCGCCGGTGCAGCAGCTCTGTGAGCAGGCGGCAGAATACCTGGATTTACTCTCATCACTGGTGCGGGATGTGCTGGAGGATATGGCGCTCATGGGGCGGCTGCAGCTGACGATGCTGGACGGACAGCAGGTGGTCTATTTTTACGGATATTACCGGGCAGAATGCGTGATCTGCGGCAAGCTGGCAGATCTGGCAGACCCGGACATGCAGAATGGAGACTCGTGCAGAATGAGTGGAGAGTCCTGCGGGAAAAATGAAGATTCAGCAGCGGACGAAAATCTGGAATTTCTGCTTCGAAAAGCGGAGGTTTCCGGCGGCGTTCAGCTGTCAGACGAGCAGAGAGAGGCGGCACGACATGTTTTGCGAAGCGGCGTGTCCATCATCACCGGTGGCCCCGGCACCGGAAAAACCACCCTGATCCGGACCGTTCTGGCGGTTCTGAAAGAACAGGGAAAACGGACTGCCGTGGCAGCGCCGACAGGCAGAGCTGCCAAACGTCTCATGGAAACCACCGGGCAGCCGGCTTCCACGGTGCACCGTCTGCTGGAATATTACTTCGACGAGGGCAGCAGAAGCATGGCCTTCGGGAAGAATCAGGCGGATCCGCTGGATGTGGATGCGGTCATCGTGGACGAGGCATCCATGATGGATCTGCTGCTGATGGGGGCACTTTGTGATGCGCTGAAGCCGGGAACGAAGCTGGTTCTGGTGGGGGATGCGGACCAGCTGCCATCAGTGGGAGCCGGGAATGTGCTGGAGGATCTGATCGGAAGCGAGCTGTTTTATACGGCCCACCTGACTGAAATCTTCCGGCAGGCCAGGGAAAGCAATATTGTGG
>JAEDMR010000253.1 GCA_016302925.1 Bacillota bacterium | reverse complement strand
TCGCGGAAGCGGGGGCATGGCTTCTGGGGGGCTGCTGCGGCACGACCCCGGAACATATCCGTGCACTGAAGGAAGCCTGCGGCGAAATTACGCCGAAGCCGATTGCGGACAAAGGCCGGACCGTGGTTTCTTCTTACACCCATGCGGTGTGCGTGGCGGATGATCCGATCATCATCGGCGGGCGGATCAACCCGACGGGAAAGTCCCGGCTGAAGCAGGCGCTCCGTGATCATGACATGGACTATATCCTGCAGGAAGGCTTTTCTCAGCAGGACAAGGGAGCCCACATTCTGGACATCAACGTGGGTCTGCCGGAGATCAATGAGCCGTCCATGATCCTGGATGTGGTGCGCGAGGTGCAGAGCGTCATCGACCTGCCGCTGCAGATCGATACGGCCAATGTGAAGGCCATGGAGCAGGCGCTGCGGTACTATAACGGCAAGGCCATGATCAATTCTGTCAGCGGAAAGCAGGAGTCCATGGAGGCGGTGTTCCCGCTGGTGAAGAAATACGGCGGCGTGGTCATCGGTCTGACCCTGGACGAGTCGGGTATTCCGTCCACGGCAGAGGGCCGGTTTGCCATCGCAGAAAAGATTGTAAATACGGCGGCATCCTACGGGATTGCCAAGAAGGATATCATCATGGATGTGCTCTGCATGACCATCAGTTCGGATCCGCAGGGTGCGGTGACGACGCTGCAGGCACTGAAGATGGTGAAGGAGAAGCTGGGCGTCCGGACGTCTCTGGGTGTGTCCAATATTTCCTTCGGTCTGCCGCGGCGGGATATCATCAATGCCAATTTCTACGCACAGGCGCTGGCTGCCGGGCTGGACTGTGCCATCCTGAATACCAATGCCGACGGCATGCTGCAGGCATACCATGCCTACCGCGCCCTTGCCGGCAAGGACGAAAACTGCGGGAAGTTTATAGAGACCTATGCGGGTACCACGGCACCGACTGCAGTACCAGCGGCATCTTCCGCAGCACCTGCTACATCATCTGCAGCAGGACAGGGAGCGGCGGCGACAGCATCCGGTTCGGATCTGGAGCGGGCCATCGTCAAGGGTCTGAAGGAGCAGGCAGGTCATCTGGCGGCGGAGCTGGTGAAGACCACAGAACCGCTGACTCTGATCAACACCCAGCTGGTGCCGGCGCTGGATATCGTAGGAAAGGGCTTTGAAGCAGGTACCGTGTTCCTGCCGCAGCTGCTGATGAGTGCAGAAGCGGCCAAGGCGGCCTTTGAGGCAGTGCGCAGCGCCATGAGCCGCACTGGCGATGCCAGCCAGACGAAAAAGGATAAGATTATCGTTGCCACCGTAAAAGGTGACATTCACGATATTGGCAAGAACATCGTCAAGGTGCTGCTGGAAAACTACGGTTATGATGTGATTGACCTGGGGAAGGATGTGGCACCGGAGACCATCGTGGAAACTGCCCGCTCGCAGAATGTGAAACTGGTGGGCCTCAGTGCCCTCATGACTACCACCGTGGTCAACATGGAAGAAACCATCCGTCAGCTGCAGGCGGCTCTGCCGGACTGCCGGATCATGGTGGGCGGTGCCGTGCTTACCGAATCCTATGCGCAGATGATCCATGCCGACCGGTACACCCGGGATGCCATGGCATCCGTGCACTTCGCCCAGACGGTGCTGGGATAACGGCAAAGAAAGAGATAGAACAGTAAAGTTTCCACGTAAAATGCATTTTTTCTAATTTTACGTGGAAATTTTTCTTCTGTAAGAGGTGGTCACAGGGATATCAGCCATCAGAGCAACAGATTTGCGTGTCAAATTGTGTCGATTTCTGTCTAATTCTGTCAAAGACAAGTCTGCAAACTTCTTTTTTTGCTGCTTGCAGTGCGTTTTCAGCTCCGATCGGACCTGATGCATCCACGTAAAATTGAGATAATCGCATTTTACGGGGTGTATGTAATTTTATTACTGGCATAAATGTAAAATTTTAACAGAAGCTGCTGCGGCGCCTCAAACTGGCGAGTCCGTTAAAGAAATGGCTGCAGCGATTGGAATGAAAAAAGGCTGCACTCGATGAATGTCAATGGAATGCAGCCTTTTAAAGTACAGCGGAAATTGTTCGACCGGAAGGTGTAACGATGATCTGCACTTCTCTTTTCTGCTCCGAAAACTGGAAGTAATTTACGCTTGAAAAAAGAACAAATGTTCGCTATAATAACAGTACAGTATTCGCCGCAGGACTGGGGACAGTGCCGGGGCGGCGGGCATGCATAAGAGGAAAGGGGATGCAGACGGATGAAGATTGTG
>JAEDMR010000252.1 GCA_016302925.1 Bacillota bacterium | reverse complement strand
CCTGGAAACTTTCGATGAAGCCCATCTCCAGATCCAGGCCCTGGAATTCCGTCAAATGGCGCGGCGTGTTGGAGTTTTCACCGCGGAACACCGGTCCCACAGTAAAGACCTTCTCGAAAACGCCCACCATGGTCTGCTTGTACTGCTGCGGACTCTGGTTCAGATAGGCACGCTGGTCGAAATACTTGACCATGAACATATCGGCACCGCCTTCCGCGCCGCCCATAACCATCTTCGGCGGTACGAATTCGGTGAATCCCTCTTCCCGCAGGAACTGACGGAAGCCGTACATGACGCCGTCAGCCACCCGCATGATGGCACGGATCCGCGGGTTCCGCAGGGTCACCACCCGGTTGTCCAGCAGGGTCTCCAGCTGCAGGTTTTTCATCTTTCGGTCGTTGCTGATCTCCAGCGGCAGCTTTTCGGCTGCACCTCCCACCTTTTCTACAGAGGAAATTCGGATATCAAATCCCAACGGACTTCTTTCATCCACTGCGATGGCGCCGTCGATCAGAACCCAGTCCTCCGGACTCAGCTTCTGTGCCGCATCGGCGGTCTCCCAGATGCACTGGAAGGTTCTGCGGGGCGAACGGATGATGACGAAGGCGAAGTCGCCCATATCCTTGATCCGGTGCACGGCACCGCGAACCTTCACCCCATCCCCGTCCTTCAGACTGCCGTCTGCAAACTGCTGTATCACAATCTCAATGTCCCGCACCTCGCGGGGCCGGTCATACTGTACAAAATCCATTTCCTGTCTCCTTCCAATTATCAAATCTCGATTATCTTCTCTCAATTTCTTCTCTTACCAGCTTGTTCACCAGCGCCGGGCTTGCCTTGCCCTTCAGCTTCATCATGCACTGTCCGATGAAGAACCCGTAAAGCTTTTCATCCCCGGCTTTATAGGCCGCTACCAGATCTTCGTGGGCATCCAGCACTTCCTTCACCACAGCGCTCACCTGACTGTCATCGCTGATGGCCTCCAGATTGTTTTCCTTAATATATTTTTCCACATCGAAGTCCGGCTCCCCTTCGAAGACCTTTTCAAAGACTTCTTTGCCCATGATCCGGTTCAGACGCCCGGAAACGATCAGTTCGACAAATTTTGCGAAGACCGATGGCCGGATGGCCAGATCGTCGGCTTCCACGCCCTTTTCGCCCATCAGGAACAGGGTATGGCCCATGAGCCAGTTGGTGGTCTCGGTGACGTCCGCCCCCAGGGCGATGGTATCTTCAAAGATCTGCGCAAAATGTTTGTTCCCGGTGAGGATCTCCGCGTTCTTTTCGCTCATGGTGAACTCCTTCATATAGCGGGCTTTTTTCGCATCGGCCATTTCCGGCTGTGCCGCCGTCAGGGCCTGAATCATTTCCTCGCTGATGGAAACCGGCGGAATATCCGGTTCCGGGAAGTACCGGTAATCCTGCGCATTTTCTTTGGAACGCATGGAGTAGGTCTTTCCCCGGTTTTCATCCCAGCGGCGGGTCTCCTGAACGATCTCCTCGCCGAATTCCAGGCAGTCGATCTGACGCTGGGATTCAAAGGCGATGGCACGCTCGATGGACTTGAAGGAGTTGATGTTCTTCATTTCCGTTCTGGTACCGAATTCCGGCGCACCCACTTCCCGCACCGACAGGTTCACATCGGCACGCATGGAGCCTTCTTCCATCTTGCAGTCGGAAACCCCCAGATACTGAAGGGTGGATTTCAGCTTTTCCAGATAGGCGATGACCTCCTCCGCGCTGCGGAAGTCCGGCTCCGATACGATTTCCAGCAGAGGCACACCGCACCGGTTCCAGTCCGGATAGGTCACATCGCCGAACGGGGAGTGCACCAGCTTGCCGGCATCCTCCTCCATGTGGATCTCGTGAATCCGGATGGAGGCCTGCTTGCCGGAGCGGGTGGTGATGTCCACCCGGCCGTCTCTGGCAAACGGCAGATATAACTGTGAAATCTGATAGGCCTTCGGCAGATCCGGATAGAAATAGTTCTTCCGGTCAAATTTATTGTATCTGGTAATGTCGCAGTTCAGGGCAATGCCCGTCATGACGGCAGATTCCAGCACTTTTCGGTTCAGCTTCGGAAGCGTCCCCGGCTGACCGGTACAGATCGGACAGCAGTGGGTGTTCGGCGCCCCGCCGAACTCCGTGGTGCAGGAGCAGAATATTTTCGTTTTCGTGTTCAATTCCACATGGACTTCCAGTCCCATGACAACTTCCCATGCCATATTAACGCACCTGCTACTCAAAACATAGACAAAAGTGTCCATATCGAGATTGTTACTGCTTC
>JAEDMR010000251.1 GCA_016302925.1 Bacillota bacterium | reverse complement strand
TGATCTGCAATCCGCTGTTTTTCTTTCTCCGGCTCACGATCCGGACGGATGCGGCTGGTCTTATAGTCCACCAGCACCAGCTGGCCGTCGTTCTCCTCAAAACAGCAGTCGATGACGCCCTGTACCATGACCTGCGCCATCTGGCCGCTGCCGTCCGGATCATGATCCATCAGCAGGTTGAACGGCTGCTCCCGATACACCGCCGGACTTTCCGCCAGCCGGCGGCCCAGCTCCGATGTCATCAGCTTCAGGATATTCTCCGGCTGAATCACGGCGGCTTCTTCAGCCGTCAGGAACTGGCCGTCCACCAGATATCGCAGCGTCGCCTCGACCACAGCCAGACTCGCCTGCCTGTCGCCGCCGGCATAAGCTGTCCGGAAATCCAGATGCTCCAGCAGACAGTGATATATGGTACCCTTCTGGGCCGGTGTAAACACATTCCGCTGCTTGAAGGATGCCGGCTCCTCCAGATGGACTGCCCCGGCGTCCGGAATGCTTGCAGTGTCCTGCACTGCAGATGGGTCTCGGAAGCCAACTGCCCATTCGCTGGCGGCGGCATTCAGCTCGCTGACGGAATATTTCGATTTGATGGCAAGGTCCCGTTCATAGGGATAGACGAACCGCATCTGCCGGTCCACCTGCGCTGCCAGCAACTCATCGCCCGTATGGTTATCCCGGTCAAACAGGTCCAGCACCAGGTCTGTCCGCCGCTGCCGATGGCTCACCAGGCCGGCCAGGTCTGCATCCTCTATGATCTCATACTGCTGCAGCCGGGTACAGATCCTGTTTCCCGTCATCTGGAAATAGGTCGTGTCCTTCGGCGGCTGGCTGCCCACCTGGTCCAGCGCTGCCTGTACATCCTCGCAGATACCCAGAATCGCCAGCCGGTCCTTGGCCCGGGTCAGGGCCACATACAGAATCCTCTTTTCTTCCTCTACCTCTTCCTGATGGAACTTTTCCTTAATGATGCTCTGCAGCGCCGTGGTGCGGAACCAGCTTTCGTCCTTGTTGACCACAGGAAAACCCAGGCCCAGATCTTTATGGATCACCAGAGACCGGCCCATGCGGGTATAGTTCAGCTTACGGCAAAATCCGGCCAGGATCACCATAGGGAATTCCAGCCCCTTGCTTTTGTGAATGGTCATGATTTTGACCAGTTCATCCCCTTCACCGACCAGCTTCACCTGTCCGCTGGCCACCTTCTTTTCCTTCACCGCTTCGATATACCGGATAAACCCGTACAGCGATCCGCCCTGAGATTTCCGGTAACCTGCTGCCTTGTCCACCAGGGCACGCAGGTTTGCCTGCCGCTGCCGGCCCCCCGGCATGGCCCCCATGGCAATATAAAACCCGGTATCCAGAAGCAGCTTCCAGATCAGTTCTTCCAACGGCATGAAGACCGCCAGCGACTGCCACTGGGAAAGAGAAAGCGCCGAGGCGGCGGATTTTGCGCAGAGGGCTGCATCGCACCCCGTCTCCCCACGGCCGCAGGCCATGAAGGCATCGTAGTAAGAGCCTTCTTTGCAGGCAATCCGCACATCTGCCAGTTCCTCCACCGAAAATCCGAAGATTTCCGAGCGGAGTACCGTCAGCAGCGGCACATCCTGCTTTTCGTTATCCAGCAGGGACAGCAGGGACAGGAAGGTGTTGATCTCCATGGTGTCGAAATAACCGTCGTTATCGTCCACGAAGGCCGGAATGTCGTTTTCCATGAGCACGTTATAGAAGATGTCGCCGTACCCCCGGACCCCACGGAGCAAAATCACCATATCCCGCAGCTGCAAAGGCCGCATGGTCTGTGCTTTGCTGTCGTAAATGGGCTGTCCCAGGCTGTCCCGGATCAGCTTCACGGCGGCAAGCGCCTCTTTTTCGGCTTTCATCATATTTTTCAGTTCGTCGTCGACGGCTTCGTCTTCACTCCATGGGACGCCGGCCAGGTAAAGCTTCGGCTCATCGTAGTACCGGTCGCCGTACGGATCCCCCATGTAAAGTGCCGCGTCTTCGTCGTAGCCGTCCATGATCCCGTCGAAGACCTGGTTGACGAAATCGATGACCGGTTTTTTGCTCCGGAAGTTGCGGTTCAGGTCGATTTTCATGGATTCCTGTCCGCCTTCCGCATAGTCCCGGTACCGCCGCTGGAAAATCTCCGGTTCGGCCAGCCGGAATTTATAGATGCTCTGCTTCACGTCCCCCACCAGGAACAGGTTGTTTTCCCGGCAGATGCGGGACAGCAGGGCCTCCTGCATCACGTTGCTGTCCTGGTACTCGTCTACGAAAATGTGGAGGAATTTTTCCCGGTA
>JAEDMR010000250.1 GCA_016302925.1 Bacillota bacterium | reverse complement strand
CCCTGGGCTATGCCGGCGTTTCCTATCAGAATCCGGACTTCGATGCAGCGTATGAGCTGGTATACGCTACGGCCGATCCGGCGGAACGAGCACAGTACATAGAAGACTGTCAGGAAATCGTATACGAGGATTGTCCCTATACCTTCCTGTGCTTCGACCAGACTGTACAGGCCATTAATTCTGCGGAATGGACCGGATACAAGACAAACAGTCATGGCCTGTTCGGCAACGAGCTGTATTACAACTACTGCCATCTTGCCCCTGCAAACTGATGAGGGCTGTAAACTAAAATATATAAGAGGGGCAGCTTCTGCCCCTCTGATTATATAAGAAAAAGGAAAGGAGTGGGAGGAATTGGCGCGCCGTATTATTAAGAGGTTCTTCTTTTCCTGCGTTACGATTTTTTTCGTCATTGCGTTTAATTTTTTCCTGTTCAGGGTGATGCCGGGTGATGTGGAAACCATTATCGCCAAGGCAAACACATCGGAGGCCGTAAAAGCGCGTCTCATGGCGGAGGCAGGTCTGGATCAGCCCATTACGACACAGTTTGGTATTTATCTGGAAAACCTGCTCACCGGCGATTTCGGTGAATCCTTCTATACGTATGATGGAAGCTCCAATGTGCTGACCATCATAGCGGGACGGCTTCCCAATACGGTCATTCTGCTGCTCTGCGCGGAAGTCGTGGCCATCCTGCTGGGGCTTCTCATCGGTGTCATCTGCGCCCAGAAGAGGGGCAGCAAGCTGGATACCGGACTGCTGTCCGGGTCACTGGTTCTGTACTCCATGCCCACCTTCTGGTTCGCCATGCTGCTGATTTTCTTGTTCTGCGTCACATTCCGCATATTCCCCACCGGCGGCATCACGACGCCGGGAACCAATTATCAGGGATGGATGCACATACAGGACTATCTGCGTCATATGATCCTCCCCATGCTCTGTATGGGGCTTCTGATGATCGGCGTCTACGCTGTCACCATGCGGAGCACCATGATGAATATTCTCACGGAGGACTACATCAACACCGCCAGAGCAAAGGGCTTCTCGACGAAATACATTCTTCTGCACCATGCCATCCCCAACGCAATGGTGCCCATGGCGACCATTATCGCTCTGAACATTGCAGCCGTACTGGGCGGCGCGATTCAGCTGGAGACCTTGTTCAGCTGGCAGGGACTGGGGCAGCTCATGTATGAGGCGCTGAACCGGAGAGATTACCCGGTGCTGCAGGGATGCTTCTTTGTGTCCACGGTAGCCGTAATTCTCGCCAACTTTATCATGGACAGCCTCTACGGATTTATTGATCCGCGGGTAAAGAGTTAGAAAGGGGGCCGCATGATGGGAAATCGAAGTGAACGGTTTGAAACAGACCGCCTGAAACGGGATCTCCGGAGGATGAAAACAAGGCAGTTCTTCCGGGACGTATGGTCCAATAAAATGGCTCGCGTCGGCATTGTCATCATCGCTTTTTTTGCACTGATGGCCATATTCGGTCCTGTGATAATGCCGTTTAAGACCACTGATATTGCCTCTTCCAGAGACCTGGTATTCAATGCACCGTCGTCTGACCACTGGCTGGGTACCGATAACCAGGGAAGAGATGTGCTTGCCTATCTGGTGAACGGCGCAAGAAGCTCCCTGTTTGTAGGACTGACGGCGACGGTCATTTCCATGGTATTGGGGACATTGATCGGCATTGCAGCAGGATATATCGGAGGCTGGGTGGACAATCTGCTGATGCGGATTACCGACTTTTTCCTGGTCCTTCCGTGGCTTCCGTTCTGCATGGTACTGGCGGCGATTCTGGGAAACAGCATCTGGAATATCATTCTGGTCATCGGTCTGACCGGGTGGTCGAGCACGGCACGCATCATTCGTGCGCAGACCCTGTCCGTCAAAGAACAGCAGTATGTGGAACGGACCAAATCCATCGGCGCCAAAAAGTGGTACATTATGATGAAGCACATTCTGCCGAATGTATTTCCGCTGGTTTTCTCGGAGGCGATCCTGATTGTGTCCTCTTCCATTCTGACGGAAACCTCTCTGGCCTTCCTGGGTCTGGGCGATCCGACCAATCCGAGCTGGGGCACCATGCTGAACGATGCGTATTCCACCGGTGCCATGACAGTCGGTGCATGGTGGTATTTCATCACACCGGGTCTGTGCGTGATTCTGGTGGCCCTGGGCTTTACCCTGATGGGATATGCCTTCGATGAAATCCTCAATCCGAAGCTGAAAGAACGATAGGAGGGGAAGATATGCAGTTATTGGAAGTAAAAGATTTAAAAACATATTTTACCACCTCCAAGGGTAAGGCGAAGGC
>JAEDMR010000054.1 GCA_016302925.1 Bacillota bacterium | reverse complement strand
ATCTTCCCTGTTATATAATGCAGAAATCAGCATGAGGAGCGTGGATTTCGGCAGATGAAAATTGGTGATTAGGGATCGAATCACCTTGAATTCATATCCGGGATAGATAAAAATGCCGGTGGAGCCGGCACCTGCCTGAACCAGCCATTTTCCCGCCGTATGATCAAATGCAGCTGCACTTTCCACCGTTCGGGTGGACGTGGTCCCGACAGACACAATCCGTCCGCCTGCCAGAATCGTACTGTTTATCGTATTCGCCGCTTCCTCACTGATATAATACTCTTCGAAATGCATATGGTGCTCTTCGATATTCTCTACCTTTACAGGACGGAATGTACCTATGCCTACATGAAGCGTCACATATGCGATCTTCACGCCCATTTCCCGTGCTTTTTCCAGAAGCTCCTCTGTAAAGTGCAGACCGGCTGTCGGCGCTGCTACAGAACCTTCTTCCTTGCAGTAGACTGTCTGATACCGGTCCTTGTCCTCGCTGTTATTCTCCCGCTCGATATATGGAGGAAGGGGCATTTCTCCCAGTTCCTCCAGCCGTTCCATAAAGATGCCTTCATACTGGAATTCAACAATTCTGGTCCCATCTTCACCATAATTTTTTACGGTTGCCCTGAACAGTTTCTCATCGGAAAAGGATACGCTGTCTCCGATCTTCAGTCTTTTTCCCGGACGTACCATGGTTTCCCATGTATCTCCCTCAATCCGTTTAATCAGCAGAAATTCAATCTTCGCTCCGGTTCCTTCTTTCACTCCGAAAAGCCGTGCCGGCAAAACCTTGGAGTTATTCAGTACCAGGCAGTCATCCGGCTTCAGATACTCTAAAATATCGTAAAAATGTCTGTGTTCTATGCTGCCGTCCTTTCTGTGGACCACCATCAGCCGGCAGCCATCCCGTGTTTCGGACGGTGTCTGGGCAATCAGCTCTTTCGGCAGCTCATAATCAAAATCATTGATATGCATGAATTCTATCATTCCTCTCTGTCTCCGGGCATTTCCATTCCCAGATGTTTATATCCCAGTGAAGAAACCATTCTTCCCTTCTGTGTGCGGTAAAGAAGACCTGCCTGAATCAGATATGGCTCCGAAGAATCTTCAATGGTGACCCGCTCTTCTCCGATGGATGCCGCGATGGTGTCAATCCCCACCGGTCCTCCGTGAAACCGTTCAATAATGGCACGGAGGATTTCCCTGTCAATCCGTTCCAGTCCCAGTTCATCCACTCCCAGTGCTTCCAGTCCCTCTCTGGTAATATCAATGGTAATTATACCATTTCCGCGCACCTGTGAAAAGTCCCTGATTCGTTTCAGCATGCGGTTTGCCACACGGGGTGTTCCACGGGATCTTCTGGCCATTTCTGTCAGTGATTCGTCATCCGCTTCCACATGCAGAATACTTGCGGTACGGGCAAGAATCTGCTTCAGTTCTTCCGTGGTATACATCTCGAATTTGCTGATGACGCCAAACCGATCCCGCAGCGGCGCGGAAAGACTTCCTGCTCTGGTTGTCGCACCGATCAGCGTGAATTTTGCCAGATCCAGACGTATGGAACGTGCAGACGGACCTTTTCCTATGACGATATCCAGTGCAAAATCTTCCATAGCAGAGTACAGCACTTCTTCTACGGAACGGTTCAATCTGTGAATCTCATCGATAAACAGTACGTCATTTTCATTCAGGTTGGTCAGGATGGCAGCCAGATCTCCTGCCCTGCCGATGGCAGGGCCTGAAGTAATCTTGATATCCACCCCCAGCTCATTGGCAATAATCCCCGCCAGCGTTGTCTTTCCCAGTCCCGGTGGCCCGTAAAACAGCACGTGATCCAGCGGTTCTCCCCGGAGTCTGGCCGCTTCAATAAAAATTTTCAGATTTTCCTTGGCGCTCTGCTGTCCGATATATTCGTCAAGATGCTGCGGCCGCAGATTCATCTCCTGCCGCATTTCTCCCTTCTGCATGCCTGCAGATGTAATACGTTCTTTTTCCATCTGTCTAACTCCTAAAAGAGATGTTTCAGTGCTTTCTTAATATATTCCTCACAGGTCAGTCCTTCTTCCGCCACCTGGGAGATTGCACTGAAAGCCTCTGCCTTGGAATATCCCAGTGCCACCAGCGCATTGACAGCTTCTGTGCGATCGTCCGATGCAGGCATCAGTGCATCTGCTGCACTGCCGGAAAGATCTGCCGCACCGTATCCGTCATTCACAGCGCCGCTCATCTTCCCGATCTTATCTTTCAGTTCCAGAATAAGGCGTTCTGCAGTTTTCTTTCCCACTCCGTTTGCCCGGCTGATTTCTTTCGCGTCTTCAAACAGAATCGCACGCTTCAGTTCTGTCGGCGGAAGCGTACTGAGAATCGACATGGCTCCTTTGGCACCGATGCCGCTGACTGTAATCAGAAGTTCGAACAGCTCCAGTGCTTCCCGGTTATGAAAACCGTACAGGCTGATATTGTCTTCCTTCACAGCCATAGAGGTATACACCATGATTTCTTCGCCTTCCCCATACCTGTACAGAGGAGAGCCGACAGGAAGAAAAATTTCAAATCCAATGCCGGAAGATGTTTCTACGATAATGCTGTTCTCGAAGGTCATGGAATAGATTCCCTTTATGTATCTTATCATACTGTTTCACCGCCTTATCTCATTTCCATCAGCTGCCGGAGACGGCTGCTGCCTGCTGAATGTCCGTGGCAGATGGCGGCAGCCAGTGCATCCGCCGTGTCATCCGGTTTCGGAACCTTCTCCAGATTGAGTATCGCCTTGACCATGGCCTGCACCTGCTTCTTGTCCGCCCTGCCATAGCCGACCAGTGCCTGCTTGATCTGCAGCGGCGTATATTCGCTGATTTTCAGATTTCCGTGAGCACAGGCAAGAACCGCCACACCTCTGGCTTCTCCTACCAGAATGGCGGTCTTGGCATTATTATTAAAAAACAGTTCTTCAATGGCTGCTTCCTCCGGCTGATACTTTTCTATAATGGCTTTCAGTTCATCATACAGGACGCGAAGACGCTCCGGCATTTCCATATCTGCATCCGTCAGAATGGAGCCATAGTCAACCACGGAAAAACGATTTCCTGTTTTATCCAGAATGCCAAATCCCAGGATGGCATATCCCGGGTCTATCCCTAAAATGCGCATGGTTTACCTCAGTTCATATTTCTTTCGTTCAGACTGTTTCAATGTCATTCCGATGTCTTTATCTTTTCCATTATATCACGAGAACATCTGTTTGTCCATATGATTTTATACCATAAAATGAATGGATTTATTCATTCTTTATTTACCATATGCCTTGGAAAAAATTCTCTGTTTTACTTGAAAATCAGCACATGATATGATAAAATTCACCTAAGTATGATTGTATGAGGAGGAGGAATAATATGCGATATTCCAGGCAGAACAAGATCATCGAACTGATTAATTCGTATGAAATTGATACCCAGGAAAAGCTTGCTTCCATGCTTCGTGAAAACGGATTTGAAGTGACGCAGGCAACTATTTCCAGGGACATCAAGGATCTGCAGCTGGTGAAGACCCTTTCCAGCAGCGGGAAGTACAAGTATGCTCTGAACAAATCGAAGGATATGCCGGTTTCTGATCGTTTCGTAAAGATTTTCAGAGAAACCATCACTTCCTTTGCAGCCTCCGGAAATCTGATTGTGGTCAAGACCCTCTCCGGCTGCGCAGCAGCTGCTGGCGAAGCCATTGACAACAGCGGACTTCCACACATTATCGGCTCCATTGCCGGTGACAACACCCTGCTTCTGATCGCAGATTCCACAGAAGCTATTCCGGAAATCATGCAGGAGTTTCAGGATATGCTCCAGATGAGAGGAAAATAAAGCATGATACATCACATCAGCATTAAAAACTTTGCAATCATTGAACAAACAGAAATTGACTTTGCGGAAGGGCTGAATATCATCACCGGTGAAACCGGTTCCGGGAAATCTATCGTCATTGAAGCAATCAGTCTGGCTCTCGGCAGTCGGGCTGATTCTTCGTATGTAAGGACCGGAACCGACAAGGCTGTAATTCAGCTTTCCGGCGAACTGGACGGTGAAGAAATCCTTCTGACCAGAGAGATTTCCGCAGCCGGCAAGAATCTTTGCCGCTATAATGACGAGATCGTGACGCTGAACCGCCTGAACCAGATCGCACGAAGGCTGGCAGACATCCACGGGCAGTACGATAACCAGTCCCTTCTCAATCCGGACTATCATATTGTTCTGGTAGATGTTTACCGTCATGATATCACAGACGTACTGAAAAAAGCCGTTCAGGAAGCATACAGTCAGTATGCAGAAATACGTTCTCAGCTCGGAAGCCTTCTTACTGCAGAGAAAGAAAACCGTCGCAAACTGGATTTTCTCCGCTTTGAAGCCGATGAAATCGAGAAGGCGTCATTACGGCCCGATGAAGATCAGGAACTGGAAGAACGGATCTCTCTCCTGCAGAACAGTGAAAAGATTTTTGAAAACATAGAGAAATCTTACGGAGTTCTTTATGATTCTTCGCCATCCGTCATGGACGGACTTCGCGGTGCCATGCGATCTGTAGAGGAAATCGCCTCTTTTTCTTCGGATATCGGCGCTGTAAGTCAGGAATTCAGCGATGTCTATTACCGACTGGAAGATATATGCCGCAGCTTGAGAGATATAAAGGACCGTCTTACCTTCAATCCGGAGGAGCTGGACGATGCAATCAGCCGTCTTGAACTGATCAACAGTATGAAAAAGAAATATGGAGACTCCATCGAAGAAGTGCTGCAGTACTTTGATTCCATTTCATCGCAGATTGCTGTAATAGAAAACTTCGAAACCAACAAGGCTTCTCTGGAGCAGGAACTGAAAACAGCTGCCGCAGCCCTGCGCCGAGCCTGTGCCGAACTGACAGAAGCAAGAAAGGAATCCGCCGCACAGCTTTCTGACTGTATTCAGAGAGAACTGGTAGATCTGAATTTTTCTGACGCACAGCTGGAGATTCGCATTCTTCCACTGGAAAAACCGACAGAAAACGGCATGGATCAGGTAGAAATCCTGATTACGACCAACCGGGGCGAGCCGCTGAAACCGCTGACCCGGGTTGCATCCGGCGGAGAAATGTCCCGTATCATGCTTGCATTCAAAAACGTCATCAGTTCTTATGATAACATACCGACACTGATCTTTGATGAAATTGACACGGGAATCAGCGGAATTACCGCCAGTATCGTAGGTCGTAAGCTGAAAGAGATCTCCAGATCCAGGCAGATTCTGTGCATCACCCATCTGCCTCAGATCGCAGCCTGTGGGGATCATAACTACAGGATTCATAAAGAATCGGATGATACCAGCACATACACCCGTGTGGAAGCACTGAATCCAGAGGAAACGGTCTGCGAAATTGCCCGTCTTCTTGGCGGTGCCACCATCACCGAAACGACACTGGAAAATGCCCGCGAACTCATAGCAGGAAACAGCTTATAGAAAATAACCCCGAAAGGATCTGTTCTGATACGGAAAGGATTCCCCGGGGTTTATTTTTTTGTTCACTTTGTCTGTACAATGCATCGGATTGAGCTTTCCGATCTCTGTTGTTTATTGAAAGAAAGCCCCGGTCATTCCGGGGCTCCCTCACTCTGCCTGATACCTTTTGTTTCAAGTTTTTTATTTATCCATGTCTGTCATTTTCAGATCCCATTTCGAAAGATCTGTATGGAGCAGTTCGTGCGCCTTATGTGATAAAGGCTCACCCAGAAATTCCTGATAGGTTCTCTGTACTGCTGTATTTTCGTGAGAGAATCGAATCGGATTGTTTACATCCAGACCATACAACTTCTTTCCTCGCGCTTCAGCAGCTTCGATTCCGTCTCGGAACGGCTGCCCGCCGCCTCCGACGCAGCCGCCCGGGCATGCCATAACTTCCACGAAGTCGTATTCCACATCTCCGCGTTTTAAGGCCTCAATCAGTCTGCGGGTATTTCCCAGACCGTTGACTACAGCCACTCGCAGTTTCGTTCCCGCCAGATCAAAAGTTGCTTCTTTCCATCCTTTGATGCCGCGCACTTCAGAAAATGCGTCCGGCTGAGGGTTTTCTCCAGTTACCAGGAAATAGGCACTGCGAAGTGCTGCTTCCATAACGCCGCCTGTCGTTCCGAAAATGACGGCAGCTCCGGAACCTTCACCGAAAATATCATCAAATGACGCTTCCCGGAGATTTTGTGCGGCAATTGCATCTGCGCGGATAAAGCGGTCCAGTTCTCTGGTTGTCAGAACCAGGTCCACATCGCTGCCGCAGCCGCTGCTGTTTACAGCCTCTGCGCTGCGTTCATACTTTTTGCAGACGCAAGGCATGATAGAAATGGAGAATACTTTCTTCGGATCCAGGCCCAGATTATCTGCAATATATGTCTTGGCCATAGCGCCAAACATCTGCTGCGGTGACTTGGCAGTAGACAGATTCGGAATCAGTTCCGGGTACTGGGTCTTGACAAACCGCAGCCAGCCGGGACAGCAGGAAGTAAACATTGGCCACCGGTAATCTTCACGGTGCGACAGACGTTCCAGAAATTCGCTTCCTTCTTCCATGATGGTAAGGTCTGCACTGTAATTGGTATCGAATACATAGTCGACACCAATCATCTTCAGTGCATGAACCAGTTTCCCGGTAGTCGCCTGTACATCATTCAAGCCGATATCTTGTCCCCATGCAGTACGAACGGCCGGAGCAATCTGTGCCACTTTAATCACATCCGGATTTGCCAGTGCATCATTCAGGATACCTCTGTCATCTCGTTCTGTCAGGGCACCAACCGGGCAATGCGTAATACACTGTCCGCAAAGTGTACAGTCAGATTCATTAAACTCTATGTTTTTCGTTGTGCCTACAACCGTTCTGTATCCGGAACTGCGCAGATCCCAGACATTCATGGTCTGCACCTTATCACAGATCTGAATGCAGCGCATACACTTCACGCATTTGGTTGCATCTTTGATGAGCGGAAGTTTATTGTCCCAGCGAAACAGATCTGCAACATTCTCATATTCACTGCTGAAAACACCCAGGTTATTTGCAATATCCTGCAGCGTACAGTTCCCGCTGCGGATGCAACTGGTGCAGTTGGACTGATGATCGGAGAGAATCAGTTCCACATTGATCTTGCGGTTTCTTCTGACACGGGGACTGTTTGTGAGTACCTCCATTCCCTCCTGACAAACCGTATTGCATGCAGTTACCATTTTATTATGCCCTGCCAGTTCCACAATACAGACGCGGCAGGCGCCGATTTCATTGATTTCTTTCAGATAGCAAAGATGAGGGATTTCCACACCCACCTTGCGGGCTGCTTCCATAATGGTGGTACCTTCTGCTACACTGATTTTCTGTCCGTTGATTTTCAGGTTTACCATTCTGTATTCCTCCCTCCTCTGAATGAGCCGAAGCCATGATAATCACAGCGGAGACAGCGGGAAGCTTCCTGCAGTGCCTCTTCCAGTGTCATACCCTGTTCTACTTCTTCAAAGTCGTTTTCTCTGTGCTTTGCGTAGCGCTCTTTCAGTTCAGCACGGCCGCAAGGCAGATTGTCGGAAGGATCCGGAAGCGGGATATCCACGTCAGTATCGATCACATGGTGGAAGCCCAGATATTCATCAATGTTGGCAGCCGCAACCTTGCCTGCACCGATGGCCTTAATGACGGTGGATGGACCGGTTACACAGTCTCCGCCGGCATAAGTGCCCTTTACATTATCAACCACGCTGCTTCTTCCTGCCTGGATATTCCCGCGGAATACAGGAATTCCGTATTCCTCGAAGAACTGAATGTCCGTGGCCTGTCCGATGGCGGAAATAATGATATCACACCGCAGTTTATGTTCCTCACTGGATGCATCCACCGGTTTCGGACGCCCGGACCGGTCTGCCTTTCCTGCAATCTGCGGTTTCACCCAAAGCGCTTGGACTTCACCTTTTTTATTTGTTTCAATCCATGACGGTGCCATAAGCTGCAGCAGATTGCAGCCTTCTGCCACTGCCCCATCCACTTCATCCGGAAGTGCCGTCATATCGATTCTTCTTCTTCTGTAAACGATGCTCACATCGCTGGCTCCGAGACGTTTCGCCGTACGTGCCACATCCATGGCCACATTTCCTCCACCGATGACGATAACCGCCTTTCCATTGAAGTCAGGCATAGCATCATCACCGATTCCCCGGAGCATTTCAACTGCAGGAATAACACCCTTGGCATATTCTCCCGGTATACCGATATCCTTGGCATTATGCGATCCAATGGAAATATATGTAGCATCATAGTTATCACGGATTTCCGCAATGGCCTCAGGGGTGGAGACATCGTAATTTCTCTTCACCTCAATACCCGTCGACAGAATGGCATCAATATCCCACTGGAGCCGCTCTCTCGGCAAACGATAGCTTGGAATACCGTAGCGGAGCATGCCGCCCAGCTTGTCACGTTTTTCAAAAATGGTTACATCGTGACCCATAATGGAAAGGAAGTATGCTGCTGACAGTCCGCTCGGGCCTCCGCCGATGACTGCAATCTTCTTTCCTGTTTTATCCATTTTTTTCGGTACCGGCACATCTCCGCAGTGGTCTACTGCAAACCGCTTCAGGCCTCGAATATTAATCGGCGCATCGATCAGAGTTCTTCTGCAGCGCAGCTCGCACGGATGCTCGCAGATCAGTGCGCAGACCGTCGGGAACGGATTATCCTTTCGAATGAGTTTCACCGCATCGTCATACCGTCCGGCTCTCACCAGTGCCACATAACCCGGAACATCCACGCCGGCCGGACACATGGCCACACAAGGTACCGGTTCTGTCCTGTCGTTGAGACTGTCGGTACAGCAATGATTTTTGATATGGGACTCGAAGTCCTCACGGTAGCCGCGGATTCCCCGCAGCACCATCTGCGCAGCTTCTGCGCCGATGGCGCAGTCAGCCGTTGCACTGATTGCTTCTGCTGTCTTTTCCAGCAGTGTCAGATCCTCCATCGAGGATTCGGAATCCATGTTCAGGATTCCGTCAATAATGATCTGCAGCTGGCCCAGTCCTACCCGGCATGGTGCACACTTGCCGCAGCTCTGAGAATGACACAGCCTCAGAAAAGATGCAGTCAGATCCACCGGACACTGTCCCGGCGGACTGGCGATGATACGGCGTTCCAGGTCCTTATTCAGGCCTTCCACCGTCTTCTGAATCGCATCTTCTGATTTGATAAAAAGTCTGTTCACGTCGTTCCTCCTTGTCAGCAAATACTTCCAGCTTTTCCACTTATCCTACTCCATCATACTATTTGATTTCTATGCCGATCTCACTCCTGCTTTTTCTTTCGGGGAAAAAAACGGCTGAAATCAATTTCCATTATAAAAATACTGGCAATCATCAGCACCGCACCAAAATAGGATTTCGGACTGAGAACTTCACCAGCCAGCGCAAACGCCACGATGCCGGCAAATACCGGCTCCAGTGCGAAAATCACACCTACATGAGATGCGCTGGTATATTGCTGTGCCACAGGCTGCACGACAAATGCAACCCCGGTGCAGAATATAGAAAGGAAAATCACCGCTCCCCACACATTGCCTGTCGTAGGAAAATGTGGTGTTTCCACTATAATGGCTAAAATCAGATTACAAAGGCCCGTCACACCCAACTGGAATACCCCCAGCTGATAAGCATCCACTTCCTTGTGGGAGACTGCCTTTTCTGTCAGCAGCAAATCGATTGCATAGGCAACTGCACATATGATGCAAAGCAGATCGCCCTTCAGATTTCCCAGATTGATAGAAAAATCATCTTTCAGGGTCAGAAGGGCTATGCCGATAAAACAGATTACTACCGACAATGTCATTTTCCGGTCCAGCTTCTGCCGCAGAAAAACCCATGCGATCAGCGGCGTGAATACCACTGTCAGTGCACACAGGAAACCGGAATTGGAAAGAGTTGTATATTTCACGCCGAAGGTTGCGCCTATGTAAACAAAAACTAGAGCCGCTCCCACCAGCAAACTGTATTTCAATGTGATGCGGTTAACGTCTTTCACTTTCTTATACGAAAGCAATCCCGCCACTGCAAATGCACCCAGAAAGCGGTGGGCGTTCAGTGTAAAAGGATCCATATCCGTCAGCGCAAGATCCATCAGATAATAGGATATTCCCCAGCAAAGGGTCACCAACACCAGCATCAGATCCGCCTTTAATTGTTTATTCATTTCCTCTATATCCTCCCGATGAGAAGTTCAAGCGCAAGATTCTGTTCCATCAGGCCGGTCTTAATATTTCTGTCTGTCTCATAAAGCTGGCTCAGCACATGTTTCAACCGGTCAACTGAAAATTTTTCTGTGTAGCCCATGGCTTTCCGTATCCGGAATTCACTGATTTTCAGAGTTTCCGTAATCTGCCCCAGGTTCTTTCCTTCTTCTTTCAGTTCTGCTACCATGAGAAGCAGTTCAAACTGGTTGATCATCATGGCGATGATTCCGAAAACCTCCCTGCCGGAACGAAGTATATTATGAAGAAGTCCGAAAGCCTTCTCTTTCTGGTTGCCGCTGACTGCGTCCAGCAGGTTGAAGATAAAAGTGTCCATATCTCCGTTCATGACCTGCGAAACATCCTCTTCCGTCACCGAACCTCCGCCGCAGTACGCAGCGATCTTGCGGACATCATTGACCAGATGAAACAGACGGTATTCTGTTTCCTTATTGAAATAACCAGACTGGTCAATCACGGCTTTTACCGCGTCTTTTCCTGCTGAAACACCCTCTGCCGTGAAACGTTTGGAAATGAATCCGCTCAGGGTGCTGTAATCCAGCGGGCTGAATTCATAGCATCTGCTTTTCTTCTTCAGCAGCTTTACCAGTTCACTCTTCGGTTCGGGTACTTCCGAAGTAAAAACCAGAATAGTACCCGGATTCGGCTCGGAAAAATAAGCGTCTGCCATCTCCAGATCCCCGGAAGTGAATCCCCGGGCACTGGCACTGTGCAGCGGGCTAAATTCCTCTGCCCATACCAGCCTCCGCTGCGACATCATGGAAAAC
>JAEDMR010000249.1 GCA_016302925.1 Bacillota bacterium | reverse complement strand
GTTATTTTCCGTTAATGCGACAGCCCCGACAGCCCCGGCACGAAAAAAGCTTATTCTTATTTCGGTGATTCCTATGCGGGCATGGTAAACTGGAAAATGCAGAAGGCCGCATAGATGCACAGCAGCAGGACGCCCTGACCCCGGTAGAGCTTCCCCTTGAACATGGCCGGCACGGTCAGGATCAGCATGACGGCCAGCATGACCGGGATCTCCAGCACCAGAGATGCGTTATGGCCTGCGATGACAGAACTTTCCGGTACCTTGAACGGCGCCAGTGCAGTAGACACACCGCTGACCAGAACCAGATTGAACAGGTTGGCTCCGATTACATTTCCGATAGACATAGAGCCGTGCCCCTTCAGCAGGGAGGTCACAGCGGTGACCAGTTCCGGCAGGGAAGTGCCCAGTGCCACGAAGGTGAGGGCGATGACGGATTCCGGCACGCCCAGGGCCTGTGCGATCAGGATGCCGTTGTCTACCAGCAGGTTGGCGCCGACCGCAATGAGGGCCGCGCCGAGAACCAGCAGAAACAGGTTCTTTCCTGTGGTACGGGTTTCTTCTGCAATTTCTTCTTCGTTGGTAATGGCGGTTCCGTCCGGTGCCAGTTCCGGGTGCTCCGGATCCCGGGTCATCTGCAGGACGGTCAGGATCATGTAGATCAGAAAGATCCCCAGCAGGATGATGCCGGTGACGCGGCTGAAAAATCCGTCGATATAGGCGGTATACATGTAAAACACAGCGGAAAGAAAGAAGAACATGACCGGTGTGCGGAGGGTATACCGCTGTACCGGCGCAGGCTTGATGGTGATGGAAAGTGCTGCGATAAATGCGGTATTACAGATGATGGAGCCGATGGCATTGCCGTAGGCGATTTCTCCGTGACCGCCCATTGCGGAAGTGGCGGAAACCATGACCTCCGGCAGGGTGGTGCCGATGGATACCACGGTGGCACCGATAAGGATCTCCGGAATGTGAAAGCGCTGGGCGATACCGGTGGCACCGTCTACGAACCAGTCACCGCCTTTGATCAGCAAGATGAGTCCGAGAATAAATAACAGAACTGTAATAACCATGAATGAAACCTCCTGTGGTGATGAACCGGCAATCTGAAGCACCGCAGCATCAGGATTCGCCGAAATTACTGATATGATAGATAATATGGCCGATCTCGGCTATGAATATTTTTTTCCTTGCCAGATCCCGCAGGCTCAGCATGCCTACCAGCCGTTCTCCGTCCACGACCGGAAGTCGGCGTACACCGCAGGCTGAAAACCGCAGAGCCGCCTCGTGAATATCCTGACGAGGTGAAACGGTAATGGGATCCGGGCTCATGACGGCTCCTGCAGTCTGGCCGAAGCCTTTTCGTACAATCAGATCCCGGTCGGTGATCAGTCCAAGCAGATGGGACTGACTGTCGCAAACGGGAACGATACCCACATTTTCCGTCCGCATGATCTCTGCGGCAAGCTCGGCGGGATCGTCTGGGAGCACGGTACGAATATGGCTGCTCATCAGATCCTTTACAATCATCCGGATCACTCCTTTCCGCAAACCCTTTGGGAGGGTTTCTACCCTAAGCATTCCCCAAAAAAACGGGAGAATACGTTTTGCACAGAAAAGAAGCAGAAAAGAAAAATAAAAAACTAAATTCCTCTGACTTTATCCGGATGCCAGAAGGACGGCGTAAACAGCAGAATAATCGCGTACATTTCCAGACGGCCTGCAATCATCAGCATGGACAGAATGAACAGGGAGAACCCGTTGAACATGCCGAAATAGCCGGCTGCGCCCACTTGACCCAGGCCCATGCCGGTATTGGAGAAGATGCCCAGCACTGCACTGATGGTAGTCTCCATATCCAGATTGTTTATGGAGAGCAGAATACTGCCTGCGATGAGTACGCCGAAGTACAGCAGGATATGCATGGTGATGGAGGAAGCCAGCGGTGCAGACACCGGACGGTTTTCCACCATGACCGGCTTCACCGCATGAGGATGAATCCTGCGGAAGATACCGCGCTTCACCAGCTTCAGCATGACGATGACCCGGATGATCTTCAGGGAGCCGGAAGTGGATGCGGAGCAGCCGCCTATGATCATAAGAAAGAACAGAACCACCTGTGCGAAAGCGGGCCAGTTCATGTAGTCACATACGTAATAACCAGACGTGGACACCATGGAGACCACCTGACAGAGACTGTCTTTCACTGCCTGCCACAGACTGGAGTAGGTGCCGGTGGTTTTCAGGACGACGGCAATGGCAAGAGAGGAGACTGTGATGATGGTCATGAAAGCCCTGGCTTCCATATTTTTCAGTGCTTCCCGCCAGCGTCC
>JAEDMR010000053.1 GCA_016302925.1 Bacillota bacterium | reverse complement strand
AATTTCAACACCGTAAATTGAAAATTTTACGGGTTTACGTTGATTTTGCTTTATTTCCCGCAGCTATGCCTGCATGTATTCTTTTCTCTGTTCTTCCGGAAGCTGATCCATCAGGTCATGACGGCCGGTACCGGTAAAAATGCTGACGGTCATGATAACCAGCATAGCGAAACAGTAGAAGCAGCAAGGAATAATTGCGCCTGCAGTCAGCGGTGCGGTGCTGTCTGCAGCAAATCCCAGCGTGTAAACCATAGCCGGTGTCCAAGGCAGGCAGTATGCCAGCGTGTTGGACTGGGCATCCAGCAGGTTTGCTGCACGGTATGGGCTGATGCCGTATTTCTTGGATAGCGGCTTAGCGAAAGATGCACCTACCGTCAAAATGGCCGGAGCATTCAGGCCCATGATGGCAGACAGAACGATAACCATAACGGAGATAGTACCTTCTGCGGATTTTTCTCCTCTTGCGATTTTTTCCAGCTTCTGCAGCAGCATGATGTCGCCTTCGCCGGCTCTCATTACGCTGATGGAACCGAAGAGCAGCAGTGCCAGAATACATACCTGCAGCATGCTGTTGATACCGGTATAGATTACGCCGTCAACCACTCTGTCCAGAGCGGCAGCGTCACCATGTACACCGATGACTGCAGGAACCGCAGCGTCTTCCACGTCGATCTGTATGAAGTCAAACAGTCCGCATACGCAGGCGGTCAGGCAGCCCAGCACGATGCCGACGGATGTAGCGATGATGATATCACCGGTCTTGATGGCGATGTAAATGGTGATTACAACCGGAATCAGCATCACCAGTGTGATCGGATCAAATTCATAGGTTTCCGCTGCCGCACTGATGCTGCTGTTTGTTACGTTTCCATAAATGATGGTACAGATAATGGTGATGACGCCTGCAGCCAGTGCATATTTCAGTCTGGATTTTACGACGCCCGGTACATCAACGTCCTGAGAAGTTGCAGAGCATATGGTAGTATCGGAAATCGGAGCCAGATTGTCACCGAAGGCCGCGCCTGAGATAATTACGCCGGCAAGCAGTGACGGAGATGCACCCAGTGCTACACCTGCAGGATAGAGCACGCCCATGCCTGCAGCAATGGTGCCGAAACCGGTTCCGGAAGCGGTTGCAAACAGTGCCGCCGCCAGGAATGTAATCACTGCGAAAGTGGTCGGGCCTACACCGATGCTGGCAGCTACACCGGCAATACCATTTGCCAAACCGGACATTCTCAGAATTCTGGAGAATACACCGGCGAAAATCCAACATACAACCGGAATAATGGCCTCCCGGCTTGCCATACCGTCGATTACGGCATCCGCATACTGCTTCTTATCCTTCGCGAAGAAGAACGGAATCAGAATTGCTGTAAATGCCGGTACCCAGAGAGCACCGTCGGAAATGGACTGCCCTACGAACGTGGTCATGATGATCATTACGATAAAAATGATGAACGGCAGGAAAGACATACCTGTACCGCCATAGAACTCAAGTTTTTTCTTTTCCATGATTTTCCTCCTTGTGATATGATTGCGTGTAAATGGTAATGACCTAAACACTGTATTAATACGCAATATCCATGCCAGCGTATTTTTTTCTGTGCAAAATTCGTCTTTCTGGCGAAATCTGTTGATTTTTCAGTCTTTTTGCGCTTTCATTCTCCGATGTTCCCAGACAAAAAAAGAAGGAAATATTTTTCCATGTGGAAAAATATTTCCATGCTATTTTTTTCTCATTTTATTTCATGGTACTTACGTCAATCTGCAGTTCCACGATTTTGTTAAACAGCTGGCGGCGGCTGAGTCCCATTTTCTCTGCAGCCTTGGTGATATTCCCGTTGGTGGTCTGCAGCGTGTCCAGAATGAACTGCCGGTCGAAATTGGCCCTGGCTTCCTTATAGCTCAGGCTGCTTTCTGTTTCTGCATTCCTGTTCTCTTCCAATACGGCCGATGCTGAAGTCTCCGCACCTCCCTCCATGGTCAGAATGCCTCTGCTGCCCGACAGAATTACCATTCTCTCAATAATGTTCTTCAGCTCACGGATATTGCCTGCATATTCCTGATGCAGAAGCCAGTCTTTCGCTGCGTCGTCTATACCGGTGATTCGTTTCCCCGTTTCCTTTTCGTATTTATGTACGAAAAAACGGATAAAATCCGGCAGATCCTCCCGCCGCTGACGAAGCGGCGGTACCTTAATCTCAATGGTATTGATCCGGTAGAGGAAATCCTGACGGAAGGTCTTCTCTCTTACCATTTCCTCCAGCGGCCGGTTTGTGGCGGTCACCAGACGGAAGTCCACAGGGATTACGGTATTGGATCCGATTCGTTCGATTTCCTTCTTCTCCAGGACGCGAAGCAGCATGACCTGCACGTCCATGCTCAGATCCCCGATCTCGTCCAAAAATACCGTTCCGCCAGCCGCCTGTTCCAGTTTCCCGATCCGCCGGGAAACCGCACCGGTATACGCACCCTTTTCATGGCCGAACAGTTCTGACTCAATTAGTTCATGGGGGTACTGCTGACAGTTGATGGCGATGAACGGTTTATCGCTTCTGTCGCACCTCCGGTGTATCTCCTCCGCTACAATTTCCTTGCCTGTCCCGGATTCTCCGGTAATCAGCACATTGGCAGAAGAATTCGCCACCAGATCCACCAGCTTCCAGACCTCCTCCATGGCCGGGTTTTTACTCCCCAGCAGATATTTTTCCGACTCTTCCTTTCGAATGGATTTCATGTTGGCCATTTCCAGTCGGGATGCTGCCTTTTCGAGCTCCAGAAGCAGTTCATCCGGATTATGGCTTTTCACGAAATAGCTGAAGGCACCGCGTTTCATCGCTTCCACCGCAGTCTCAATGGAACCGTATCCTGTGGTCATAATCACCTCGGTCCGGTCCTGATACCGGGTTTTCACCTCCTGCAGGAATGCCAACCCATCCATACCCGGCATCATGATATCTGACAAAATAATATGACAGAACTCCTGCTCCAGAAATGCCAGCGCTTCCTCCGCACTGCTGGCAGCGACAGCGGTATATCCCTGACTTTCCAGCAGCATTTTATAGGTTTCCCGGCTGTCCGCTTCGTCATCCACCACCAGGATCTTCAGATACTGATTCATATTACACCTGCCCCTGCGGGACTCGGATCAGGAATGTGGTTCCCTCTCCCTCCCGGCTTGTAACTTCTATGGTTCCGCCCAGTTTTTCCACCTCAGAGTATACGATAAACAGTCCCAGACCGGTACCTTTCCCCGGCTCTTTGGTGGTGAAAAACGGATTAAATAAATGATTCTTGTTCTTTTCCGATATACCGCATCCCGTATCTTCGACACTTAATGCAACAAATCCGCCATCTTTTTCTGCCTTCAGACAGAGCCTGCCTCCGTGTTCCATCGCATCCACACTGTTCGCAGCCAGATTATGAAGAATGTGTTTCAATGCATCTTCACTGGAAACGAGCAGAAGCGACGCATCACAGTCGATATCCACCTGAATGCCTGCACTGCTGAAATCCTTTTCCTGCAGCAGCACCACAGATTCCAACAGCTGCCGCACCCGAATCTCCGTCAGTGTATCATCCGACACTCGCCAGAAATTCATCACATTGTCGATGATCTCACTGGCCCGCTTCACGCTGTCATCCACAAAGTCGAGGGACTTGTTCAGTGCCTTATCATCCCTGTGGCTGTTTCGGATAATGAAGCTCTGGGTTCGAATAATGCCCAGAGGATTTCGTATCTGATGGGCCATGCCGCCAGCCAGCTGTCCGATGGCGATCATTTTGGAAGATTGCAGCAGCTTCTGGCTGCTGGCTTCATCCACCGTGATATCGCGCACCATGAGAAGCACCGCATGATGACGGGTGCTTTTCTCCGAAAAGCTTGCGGGAACGCTTCGGATTTCATAGATGCAGTTATCCATCTGTACCTTTTTTATCACCGACTTTTCCTTCTGCAGCGTATCTGCAATAATGCATGCGGATGGGTCGCTGCAGAATCCCCGGCATTGCTGATTTCCGCAAAAGTTCTGCAGAAAGTCTGAGCAAGGCAGACCGTCCACCAAACTTTTTCCCGGCAGCCTCTCTCCGAAAAAGCGATAGTTTCCATTGATAAGCTTTCCCTGTTCATCTGTCAAAATAACGCCCTCCGGCATCTGATCGAAAATCAGCTGCAACTCGTTTTTCCTCGCTTCCAGTTCTCTCGTCCGCTTATTGACCTCCCGCCGCAGTGAACGGTTATTCAGATGCACCAGCAAAATGGCACAGGCAAAAGCAAACACCATGATGCCCAGGAAATTCGCTGTCGTCGCGTTCGAACGAGTCGTAATCAGCGGTGTGGAAATCCCGAACCACTTCTGCTGGATTTTTTCCAGCTGGCCTTTCTCATTGATGGTCTTGATTGCCTGATTCAGCACCGGCACCAGTTTTGACTTTTCCTTCGGCAGTGCCAGGCAAACCGGTTCCTCATAAAGTGACGTTCCGATAGTTCCGATCTGCTCACTGATACCCAGCTCACCGGCATAGTAAGATACCACCGGTTCATCGCCGATCACGCCGTCTACTTTTCCTTCCATCAGCAGCTGCAGCCCTTCTCCCACATCGTGCACATAGGTAAGTTCAGCATCGGGATAGTTCGTTTCCATATACCCGTTGGCGTAATCTCCCTTCTGGGTTGCCACACGCATGGAGTGGATATCCGTCAGATTATAATCGTTTCCGGTCCGGACCACCATAACCGTACGAAGGGTGTAGATGGGGTCTGTAAATACAAAGTATTTCGACCGTTCTTCGTTGACAAACATGTCGCACAGGTCCGTCTTCCCTTCTTTCAGGGCGCGAATCGCATCATCCCATTTATACGGCACTGCGGAGATCTCGATTCCCAGTTCCAGCGAAAGCTGCCCCACATAGTCCACCACCACGCCCTTATAGACACCATCTTCATCCACGAACCGCAGCGGAGGTGCACTGTCATCCGCACCATAAACCAGCACCCCATCCGGCGCGCATTCAGTCAAAATCTCCTCATAATCATCTGTTTGCAGATTTTGATACTCTGCAGCCAGCATGCTAAGTACCGCAACCACCGTGAAAAAGAGAAATACACCCATTGCCAGGCTGGTTCGGCTGTCTCTGAAAAACTTTTTCATGGTATTATCCTACCGGACCGGCACCACTTCCATCCAGTAGCCGTCCGGATCTTCAATGAAATAGACGCCCATGTCCTGGTTATCGAAACAGATGCAACCCATTTCTTCGTGCTTCTTATGAGCCGCGTCGAAGTCCGCTGTCCGGAATCCCACATGAATCTCGTTGTCTCCCAGATCGTACGGCTCCTTTCGATCCGCATACCAGGTCAGCTCCAGCTGGCAGCCGCAGCCCTCATGTCCCAGGAACACCAGCTTCCAGGAACCGTCTTCGGCCTCCTTCGTCCGCATAATCTCCAAACCCAGCGCCTCCTGATAAAACGCCAGGGACTTTTCCAGATTCAGTACGGTGATACAGCTGTGATATGGTTCAAATTTCATGATGTTTTCCTCCTCTTTTCCCCCGCAAAATCCCCGCACCCGGACGTCAGCAAAATGTCGGGAGAATGGATTTTGGGAAGTGCTCTCTTTATTTTAGCATATTCCGGGAGGAAAAAGGAAGTCTGAGAGGAAATAATATTTGGAAATTGCCCGGACTTATGATACAATGGCGTTAAGAACGTGTTTTTACGTGAGAAAGGGGGAATTGGGATGACCATCTTTGGAGTTACAGTCAGTATGGCCGTGGTATGGCTTGTTCTTGCTGTAATTTTTCTTATTATTGAGGGAATTACCGTAGGTCTTGCCACCATCTGGTTTGCCGCAGGTGCTTTCGTAGCGCTGCTGCTTTCGCTGTTTGATGTGCCGGTCATGGTGCAGGCTGCTGTTTTCCTGATCGTGTCTCTGGTTCTGCTGTTTTCGACCCGGAAGATCTTCGTGGAGAAGCTGAGGGCCGGCTCGGAAAAGACCAATGTGGACGCACTCATCGGGAGAGAAGGCATGGTAACTGCCGGCATCGCGCCGTTTGCACCGGGACAGGTGAAGGTGGGCGGACAGATCTGGACGGCTGTGGGTCCTGACCCGGAACTTTCCATTTCGGAGGGCACGCTGATTCAGGTTCAGGCGGTGGAAGGAGTGAAGCTTGTGGTCGCTCCGAAAGACTGCCGGTAAAGCAGCCGGTATCTCTGCCGGCGTCATGTACTATTTTTGATTTGAGAAAGGAAGGAAAGAAGTATGCTGAAAGCTATCATTCTTGCGATTGTTGCTTTGATTATTATCTGGCTGCTGGTGTCCAACATCCGCGTGGTTCCGCAGGCCAGAGCGTATGTCGTAGAACGTCTGGGCGCCTACCACGGTACCTGGCAGGTGGGTCTCCACTTTAAAATTCCTCTGATCGACAAGATCTCCCGTAAGGTGTCTCTGAAGGAGAAGGTCATCGACTTCCCGCCGCAACCGGTGATCACCAAGGATAACGTAACCATGGAAATCGACACCGTGGTATACTTCCAGATTACCGATCCGAAGCTTTACACCTATGGCGTGGAAAGTCCGATGGATGCCATCGAAAATCTGACTGCCACCACCTTAAGAAATATCATCGGTGAGCTGGAACTGGACGAATCCCTCACCAGCCGTGAGCATATCAATACCAAAATCCGTATGGTTCTGGATGAAGCCACCGATCCGTGGGGCATCAAGATCAACCGTGTGGAAGTTAAGAACATCACCCCGCCTCGGGACATTCAGGTTGCCATGGAAAAGCAGATGCGTGCTGAGCGTGAACGGCGTGAAGCCATCCTGATTGCGGAAGGTGAAAAGAAGTCCAAGGTTCTGATTGCAGAAGGTCAGAAGGAAGCCGCCATCCTGCAGGCAGAAGCCGACAAGCAGGCAGCCATCCTGGCAGCAGAAGCCACCAAGCAGAAGGCCATCAAGGAAGCCGAAGGTCAGTCCGAAGCCATCCTGATGATCAATAAGGCCACAGCCGACGGTCTGAAGATGATCAAGGAAGCCGGCGCGGATGAAGCCGTCATCAAACTGAAGAGTCTGGAAGCCTTCCAGAAGGCTGCCGACGGACAGTCTACCAAGATTATCATCCCGTCCGAAATTCAGGGTCTGGCCGGCCTGGCCACCTCTGTGAAGGAACTGGTGAAGGAATAGGAAAAACAGACCATAAGCCGTATGTCCCCATGGGATATGCGGCTTTTTCTTTTCACTCTCCCCTTGCACCGCCCCCTTTCTTATAGTAAAATATAGGAAAGTATGCCCTGCTGAAAGGCAGCGGCTTTCACAGGAGGCAATTATATGTCGAAAGAAAAAGTTTTGCCTGCAGGCCTGCCCTTCGCATCCGCCGGTGCTGTATGGTTCATTCTGGCACTGATCCTGCCGGTATATAAAGTCTGGGCACTGATTGTCTGCATCATCGCAGCCGCCGCTGTGCTGATTTTGCTCAGCCGCAAGCGTGCTGCCCAGATCGCCAAGCTGCCGCCGGTACCGACTGTAAAGGTCCGGGCCGAGGAACTGGCAAAGAAGCTGGACGTATGCAGAGACCAGCTCACCGAGCAGGCAGGAAGACTGAAGGATTCCTCTGTTGCAGCGACTGTACGGTCCCTGGCGAAAACTCTGGACCTGATCGCCGACGAAGTGGAGCGGGATCCCAAGGACAGAAACAAGGTCCGCAAGCTGGCCAATCATTATGCCGCCATGCTGACCGGTCTGACGGAAAAGTACATCCAGCTGGAAGCACAGACTTCTGCAGCTTCCGAAGGAGAAAACATCAACGGTGCCATGACCCAGATCCGGGAGGGGCTTTCCGGTGCGGATGAAGCGTTGAAAAAACTGCTGGATGATCTGTTCAGCGATGATGCCATGGAGGTGTCCGCAGATATTACCGTATTAGAGCAACTGTTGAAAACCGAAGAGTCCGAAAACAAGATGGACTTCTCCGGACTGGATATGTAGTCCGGACATCCCGTCCGGACCCAAGCGATATAAAGGAGGAAGACGAAAATGAGCGATGAATTAAAGATGGAAGTTCCTACCCTGACCCTGGGCGGAGAGCCTGAGGCCGAAGCTGCCGGAGCAGGTGCAGCAGCAGTCGCCGCAGCTCCGGCCCCGCTGAAGGAGATCAACATAGAAGATAAAATAGAACTTACCCCGGAGGAAAAAAAGGTGGTCGATGAGTTCGTGCAGAAAATCGACCTGACCAACTCCACCCACATTCTTCAGTACGGTGCCGACGCACAGCAGAAAATTGCAGACTTTTCCGACAGTGCACTGGAAAGCGTCCGGACCAAGGATCTGGGTTCTGTGGGAGACTCACTGGCCAGCCTGGTTACCGAGCTGAAAGGCTTCAATGCCCTGGAAGAAAAGAAGGGCGGTCTGCTGGGTCTGTTCCACAAGGCGGCAGATCCGATTGCCCAGCTGAAGGCCAAGTACGACAAGGCGGAAGTCAATGTGGAAAAAGTTGTGGATATTCTGGAGGGACATCAGGTGACCCTGACCCGCGACATCGCCGTGCTGGACGAGCTGTTTAAGGCCAATACCACCAACTTCAAGCAGCTGTCCATGTACATCGTAGCAGGAAAGAAGAAGCTGGAAGAAGCCTACAACGTGACCCTTCCGGCCATGCAGGCCAAGGCCAGAGAGACCGGCACCACAGAAGACGCCCAGGCGGCAAACGATTTCGAGCAGCTGTGCAACCGGTTCGAAAAGAAACTCCATGACCTGGATCTGACCCGCACCGTATCTCTGCAGATGGCGCCGCAGATCCGTCTGGTACAGAATAACAACACCCTGATGGTGGAAAAGATTCAGACCACCCTGATCAATACCATTCCTCTGTGGAAGAGCCAGATGGTGCTGGCTCTGGGCCTGGCAAACAGTGAAGAAGCGGTCAAGGCACAGCAGGCAGTTTCCGAAACCACCAACGAGCTCCTTCGTAAGAACGCCGAAGCCCTGAAGCAGACCACCATCAACGTGGCGAAGGAATCCGAACGGGGTATCGTAGATATTGAGACCCTGAAGGAAACCAACCAGAAGCTCATCGAAACCATCGACGAAGTGATGAACATTCAGAAAGATGGCCGGGAAAAGAGAAAGGCCGCCGAAGTGGAACTGATGAAGATCGAAACCGATCTGAAAGACAAGCTGCTGGAGGTACGCGCATAGATGAAGCTTCTTGAAAACAAAGCTGTTTCCGTCGTGCTTATGGTGGTGCTCATTGCGGCAGGTACCTGGCTCGGCGGCTGGAAGGGGCTCAGCAGCCTGTACAGCAAGGCGGAAGATGTGTTCTTCGTCGGGGAAGACGGCGACGGCATCTGCATCGAAAACGACCTGTCCGAACGGGCTGCTGCAGCAGGAAACATGGTGACCATCGCACGGAAATACCTGGGTGACAGCCAGGAGGTGAAAGCACTTTCCGATGCTTCCTCCGCCCTGACAGCTACAGGCAAGAACCGGGATATCGCTGCCCGCCTTTCGGCCAACCAGGCGTTGGACACAGCCATGACCGCCCTTTATCAGCGGCTCGAAACAGAAAACCTGTCCAGTCAGGACGAAACATACCGTCAGCGGCTTTATGCTGACTTCAACTCACGTAACGATACGATCAGTCATGACCCGTACAACCAGTACGCCCAGACGTATAACCAGACCCTGGCCGGCTTCCCGGCCAATCTTCTGGCTGCGCTGACGCCGGTTCACGAAGCTGTGCTGTTCTACTGATTTCCGGGGAAATGACTGCAGGGGGTAACAGATGAATAATTTCTCAAAATCTTTCCGCCCGGCGCTGTCTGTCTTTCTGGCTGCAGTGCTGGTGCTGGCCTTTTCGTTTTTCGGAGCCGCATCCGCCTTCGGCGGTGTGGTATCGCCTTCGTCCTCTTTTTATGTAACGGACGAAGCCGGCGTCGTTGCTCCCGATACGGAAGAATATATTGTACAGAAAAATGCAGAGCTGGAACAGCTCTGCGGCGGTCAGATCGTGGTGGTGGCAGTGGACTTCCTCGACGGTCTGAATATCGAAGATTATGCTTACAAGATTTTCACCGACTGGAAGATCGGCGATGACGACAAGAACAACGGTGTTCTTCTTCTGCTTGCCATCGGGGAAGATGATTACTGGTGTATGCAGGGAAAGGGTCTGGAAAATGATCTGACCAGCGGCACCATCGGTGACATCCTGTGGCAATACCTGGAGCCGGATTTTGCTGCCGGTGATTACGACAGCGGCGTCCGCTCCGTCTTCGACGCATTATACAGCGAAGTTTGCAGTATCTACGGTGTGGGGACTTCCGGCAGCAGCCAGACCGGCGGCTATAGCGATGGATCTGTCGGTGCTGCAGAGGATGCCTCCGGCGGCATGGGCTTTTTCGGTATGCTTCTGGTGTGCTTCCTGATTCTGGTGGTGCTGATGCTCGTGCTTTACATCTTTACACGGGCCACCAGAAACCGGCAGCGGCAGGCTTATGAAGAAATGCGTCGGAATCCGCAGCCGTATGAGGATCCGATGCGGGATCCCTTTGACAATGGCCGTCCGATTCCGACCGGCAGGCGCAGATCACGCAGGCCTGTGATCATCGTTCCGCCTTCCAACCCGACTCGTCCAAGTCAGAATCGAAGCGGCCGGAAACCACCGCGGTCCGGCGGCGGCTTTGGCGGCGGCGGATTTGGCGGGGGCGGTCGAAGCGGCGGAAGCTTCGGTGGAGGCGGTCTGGGCCGAGGCGGCGGCGGTATCAGCCGTGGCGGCGGCGCAGGGCGGCGCGGAAGGTAAGTCCGTCAAACAGAAGTATAAACCGAATCGAGTAGGAAGCGGTGATTAACCGGCTTTCTCCCAAATCACCGTACATACCGTTCGGTATACGACGGTTTCAATCGTTGACATTCGAAGACTGATATTCAATGGATTACACTGTGTATCAGTCTTTTTTTATAGGCTCTATTGACCGTGCTTGGCTGATGTAAGCCAGTGTTCTCTGCGTTCGTTAGCGGCTTTATGCCACTCTTTCGCTCTTTGCCTGTTCAGAAATTCAACGCCTCCGCTACCTCTTCCAATGTATCGAGAACTACATGGA
>JAEDMR010000052.1 GCA_016302925.1 Bacillota bacterium | reverse complement strand
TATACAGACTAAAACAATACCGATGAAGGAGATTTTATCATGTTAAAAATTCCGTGCACGCAAAAAATTGATTATATGTCCGCTTCTAATCCACCTGCAGCCCGCTGTAAGGATGGGGATACTGTCATCTTTGAAACCATGGACTGCTATGATGGGGCGGTTACCTGTGAAGGAATACGCGACTGGGAAGGCAAGAAGCAGGGAAAATATATGGCCAATCCTGCCACCGGTCCGCTGTTTGTAGAGGGCGCCATGCCCGGTGATGCACTGGCTGTGGAGATTCTGGATATTAAGACCCGGGGCTGGGGTGCCATGGGTACCGGCTTCGGCGAAAATGCTTTTATCAACTATGACGGTGAATATGAGATGCGTGCGTTCCACTATGAGGACGGTTTCGTGAAGATCGGCGGCAAGCGGATCCCGGTAGACCATATGATCGGCGTCATCGGTGTGGCTCCCGCAGGTGAGCCGGTGCCGACGGTTACGCCGGATTCCCACGGCGGAAACATGGACTGCAACCGAATCGTTGTCGGTTCCAAAATTCTGTTCCCGGTGGCTGCGGAAGGAGGCCTGCTTGCCATGGGTGATCTGCATGCACTGATGGGCGATGGCGAGGTCTTCGAATATGGTCTGGAAACTGCCGGCGAAGTGACCGTTCGGGTCAGTGTGGTGAAGAACGCCATGAAGGAGCTGGCCATCAAACAGCCGACCCTGTATCAGGGCGGCCGTGTTATGACTGTTGCTTCCGGCAAGACCTACGATGACGCAGTTCGACTGGCATTGGAGGCCATGTATGAATATCTGCTGGCTCACGGCTGGGACAAGGTGGAAGCCGGCATGCTCATGAGCATGAAGTGTGACCTGGCCATTTGCCAGATCGTCGATCCGCAGATCACGGTACGGGCCATGCTGGATGAAAACCTTATCTAACTTTTACTCTGATATAAAACGCCGACTCGAAATGGGAGCCGGCGTTTTTTTCTGCAAATATTGCTTTTCTGTTTTTCTATTGCGCTCGGAAGGTGATGGCTCCGGTCTTTGGATCCATGGCGTCAACGATGGCAAGGGATTCCAGCTGGTACCCCAGGTTGCGGATAATCTTGCCGCCGTTCTGAAAGCCTTTTTCTACGGCGATACCGATACCTTCCACGGTTCCGCCTGCCTGCTGGACGATAGAAATCAGACCCTGCAGGGCGCAGCCGTTGGCCAGGAAATCGTCGATAATCAATACCCGATCCTTCGGTCCCAGAAAATCTTTGGACACGATGACCTGGTTCACATTTTTATGGGTAAAAGATTCCACCTCTGCCACATAGACGTCTCCTGCTATATTTATGCTCCTGGACTTCTTGGCGAAAACCACCGGCACATCGAAATGGCGTGCAGCGATACAGGCAATGCCTATGCCAGATGCCTCGATGGTGAGGATTTTGTTGATTGGTCTGCCGGCGAACCGCACCTTCCATTCTGCACCCATCTGGTCGAACAAACCGATATCCATCTGGTGATTCAGGAAGCTGTCCACCTTCAGCACGTTGCCTTCCCGAACAATGCCGTCTTTCTGAATTCTTTCTTCTAAAAAGTTCATTGCAATTCCCTTCCCGTCATTCTCCATTCTCTTTCCTTGCGTGAAAAGGAGCAGCCGTCGAGACTGCTCCTTCTGATTTACAATTGTTTCTTTGTCCGTACTTTATTTTCCGGCCAGGTATGCATCAATGCTGGCTGCAGCTTTCTTTCCTGCACCCATGGCCTTGATTACAGTAGCAGCGCCTGTTACTGCATCGCCGCCGGCAAAGATGCCTTCTCGGTTGGTAGCAGCTGCATCGTCTGTACCGATTCCGCCCTTCTTATTGGCTTCCAGCTTTTCTGTGGTGTCCAGAATCAAGGTATTCAGCTTGGTACCGATGGACATGATGACCATATCCACAGGAATTACATGGTTGGAACCTTCCACAACGACTGGTTTTCTTCTTCCGGATGCGTCCGGTTCTCCCAGTTCCATGCTGACGCATTCGATACCGGTTACCACACCGTTTTCATCGCCCTTGATCTCGACCGGGTTGGTCAGCAGCTTAAAGACGATACCTTCTTCCATGGCATGGTGCACTTCTTCTGCTCTTGCAGGCAGTTCGTCCATGCTGCGGCGGTAGATGATATATACTTCGCTGGCGCCCATACGCTTTGCACAGCGTGCTGCGTCCATGGCTACGTTTCCGCCGCCTACGATGGCAATCTTATCCGCATGCATGATTGGAGTATCATATTCATCCAGGTATGCTTTCATCAGGTTGATACGGGTCAGGTATTCATTGGCGGAGCATACGCCGATCAGGTTTTCACCCGGAATATTCATAAAGGAAGGAAGTCCTGCACCGGTTCCGATAAACACGGATTCGAAGCCTTCTTCTTTCATCAGTTCATCTACAGTGAAGGCACGGCCTACCACTGCATTGGTCACAAACTTTACGCCCTTGGCTTCCAGCTTGGCAACCTCTTTCGCTACGATTTCCTTCGGCAGACGGAACTGCGGAATACCATATACCAGCACGCCGCCGGTCTTATGGAGTGCTTCATATACCGTTACATCGTAACCCTTGTTGATCAGGTCGCCTGCGCATGCCAGACCTGCAGGACCTGCACCGATGACAGCAACCTTATGTCCGTTGGACTGTGCCGGCTCGATTTCCACATCGCCGAAGTTTGCTGCATGCCAGTCTGCTACAAAACGTTCCAGACGGCCGATACCGACTGCTTCACCCTTAATGGCATGAACGCACTTGCCCTCGCACTGGTTTTCCTGCGGGCAGACACGACCGCAGATGGCAGGCAGGGAACTGGTTTCACTGATAATCTGATAAGCCGCTTCGAAGTCTCCTTCTGCAACTTTCGCGATAAAATCAGGAATCTTGACCATAACCGGGCAGCCGGTCATGCAAGGTCTCTTGCGGCACTTCAGGCACCGCATGGCTTCCCGGATAGCCATTTCCTCGGTGTATCCGGTGCACACTTCGAGGAAGTTTTTATTTCTTACATCAGGAGCCTGTTCCGGCATCGGGTTCTTTTCTCTTACTAAATTAATCATTGTAACGAACACCTCCTGTCAGTCTGCATACATGTGCTCTGTCGTGGGCTTCCTGATCCTTATAGTAGTTGCTTCTCTTGATCAGGTCATCCCAGTCAACCAGGCTTCCGTCAAATTCAGGACCATCGACGCATACAAACTTGTCTTCTCCGCCGATTTTGCACCGGCAGCCACCGCACATACCTGTACCGTCGATCATGTATGCGGTCAGGGAAGCGATGGAATGAATGTTGTATTTTTCGGCAATCTGGCAAACCAGCTTCATCATGATCGGAGGACCGACGGCCACGATTTCATCGTATTCGTTGCCTTCCTGAATCAGCTGTTCCAGCTTCTGGGTGGTGAACATCTTTTCGCCGTAGGAACCGTCATCGGTTACCACGTACAGACGATCCACGCCGGCGCGGAATTCGTCTTCCAGAATGACCAGTTCTTTATTCTTAAAGCCTTCGATCATATCCACTTCCACACCGGCTTTCTTCATGCCGGTTGCCAGAGGATATGCCAGTGCGTTTCCGGTACCTCCGCCAACCACGCAGACCTTCTTCAGACCTTCCATGTGTGTCGGCTTTCCCAGAGGGCCAACGATGTCTGCGAAGCAGTCGCCTTCTTCCAGCTGGTCCATCAGCATGGTGGTTCTGCCTACTGCCGCGTAGATCAGATCAATGGTACCGTCTTTTTCATCATGACCGGCCATGGTGAGAGGGATTCTCTCACCGTATTCATCGGTACGAAGGATGATGAACTGACCAGGCTTCGCGTGTTTCGCAACCAGAGGTGCGTAGACCTTCAGCCATACCATGTTGTCATTGAGTCTTCTTTTATAAGTTACTTCAAACATTTTCATAAGTCTTCATCCTCCTTTCCTAATTATCCAGGCTCTTCTTACGGTTCATCAGAGTAGCATATCTTTCGTTTGCCATTTCTTCTGCCTTTTCAAAGAGCTGTTCTGCTCTGTCAGGGAACTTCAGCTGCAGGGAGTTGTAACGTACTTCGCCCATGATGAAGTCTCTGTAGCTTTCGGTCGGAGCCGGGCTGTCGATGGACAGCGGGTTCTTTCCTTCTGCAGCAAGAGCAGGGTTGTATCTCAGCAGATTCCAGTAACCGGAACGAACTGCATTCTTCATTTCCAGCATTGCCTTGTTCATACCGGCCTTCACGCCGTGGTTGATACAAGGAGCGTATGCGATAATCAGGGAAGGACCATCGTAAGCTTCTGCCTCGCGGATGGCTTTCAGGGTCTGTTCCGGATTTGCACCCATAGCAATCTGTGCCACATAAACATAGCCGTATGCCATAGCAATCTGTGCCAGATCCTTTTTCTTTACTGCCTTACCGGAAGCTGCGAATTTGGCAACTGCACCGATCGGGGTAGCCTTGGAGGACTGACCGCCGGTATTGGAGTAAACTTCGGTATCAAATACCATCACGTTTACGTTTTCGCCGGATGCCAGAACATGGTCCAGGCCGCCGTAACCGATATCGTAAGCCCAGCCGTCACCGCCGAAGATCCACATGGACGGTTTGATCAGCATATCCTTATTGGCAACGACGTAAGCGGCATCTTCGTTGGAAGCAGCCAGTTCTTCACACTTGGCCAGAAGGATCTCACCAGTCTTTTCGGCATGTTCTGCATCATTCATGGTAGCCAGCCATGCTCTTGCAGGAACGCCAACCACGTCAACCAGACGTTCTACGGCAGACTTCATTTCGTTTCTTCTTGCATTGACGGAGATGGCCATGCCGAGACCGAATTCCGCATTGTCTTCGAACAGGGAGTTCGCCCATGCAGGACCTCTGCCTTCTTTGTTTACGGTGTACGGAGTTGCCGGTGCGGAGCAGCCCCAGATGGAGGAGCAGCCGGTTGCGTTGGCAATGTACATTCTGTCACCAAAGAGCTGGGTGATCAGCTTGGCATAAGGAGATTCACCGCAGCCCGGACATGCGCCGGAGAATTCCATCAGAGGCTGTCTGAACTGGGATCCCTTTACAGTATCTGCCTTGAACGGCGTTTCCTTTTCGTCGATATGGTCAAACAGGTAAGTAAATCTTTCCTGCTGTGCATTTACGTATTCGTCTTCTGCCGGAATCATTTCCAGAGCTTTGTTTCTGGCCGGACAAACCTGTGCGCAGGATCCGCAGCCGGTGCAGTCCAGTGCGGAAATTGCCAGGGTGAACTTCTTGTCTTTGGCACCCTTCATGGTCAGAGTTCCGGTCACATCGCCTTCTGCTACTTCTTCGTCCGTCAGAACAAACGGACGGATAACACCGTGCGGACATACATAGGAACACCAGTTGCACTGCATGCAGTTCTTCATGTTCCACTTCGGTACATCTGCAGCGATACCACGCTTTTCGTAGGCAGCGGTACCAGCCGGAATCATGCCGTTTGCAGTATCCAGGAAGGTGGAAACCGGAACAGCGTCGCCGGTCAGGGTGTTGGTCGGCACCAGAACCTTGTTCAGGTATTCGGTCTGCTGCTCATTGCGTCCAACCAGTTTCTTCGCTTCTTCTGTATCTTCTGCGGTCTTCCAGCTTTCCGGTACTTCCACTTTATGAATGTGGTTTACACCGGCATCCACAGCCGCCTGGTTCATTTTAACGATGTTTTCACCCTTCTTGCCGTAGGTCTTCTGGATGGCATCCTTCATGTAGCCTACTGCGTCATCGATTGGAATGATGTCAGCCAGTTTGAAGAAGGCTGCCTGCAGTACTGTATTGGTTCTTCTTGCACCCAGACCGATTTCCTTCGCGATGGATACGGCGTCGCAGGTGTAGAACTGTACGTTGTTATTGGCGATATATCTCTTCACTTTGGCAGGCAGATGGTGATCCAGTTCTTCATCATTCCATACGCAGTTCAGCAGGAAGAATCCGCCCGGTTTCACATCCTGTACCATTTCATATCTGTACAGATATGCAGAGTTGTGGCATGCGACGAAGTCAGCCTGCTTTACATAGTAGGTGGACTTAATCGGCTCATCACCGAAACGCAGGTGGGAGATGGTCACGCCGCCGGATTTCTTGGAGTCATACTGGAAGTATGCCTGTACCTTTTTATCCGTGTGGTCACCGATAATCTTAACAGAGTTCTTGTTGGCACCAACGGTTCCGTCAGCACCCAGGCCCCAGAATTTGCAGGCTTTGGTTCCCTTCGGCGCCACATCCGGGTTTTCGGTTACCGGCAAAGACAGTCCTGTCACGTCATCTGTAATGGAGATGGTAAATTCCTTCTTAGGAGACTGGCTCCACAGGTTTTCGTAAACAGCCAGAATATCTCCAGGCTGGGTGTCCTTGGACCCCAGACCGTAACGTCCGCCGCATACGAAGCAGTTTTCAAATTCAGTGCCTCTCAGTGCAGCTACGATGTCCAGGAACAGAGGCTCGCCCATGCCGCCCGGTTCCTTGGTTCTGTCCAGAACTGCAATCTTTTTCACTGTCTTCGGCATGACATTCAGCAGATACTTCTGAGAGAACGGACGGTACAGATGTACTTCGATAATGCCGACTTTCTTTCCTTTGCCGTTCAGGTAGTCGATCAGCTCTTCTGCCGCATCGCAGACGGAGCCCATCGCTACGATGATCTCTTCTGCGTCCGGTGCACCATAGTAGTTGAACGGTTTATAGTCTGTGCCGATCTTGGCATTGACTTTTTCCATATATTCATTGATGATATCCGCAGTTTCCAGGTAAGCCGGGTTGCAGGCTTCTCTGTGCTGGAAGAAGGTCTCCGGCTGTTCCGCAGAACCTCTGCTGTGCGGGTTCATCGGATGAAGTGCGTTCTGCTTGAACCGCTTAACGGCGTCCCAGTCAACCATTTCCTTCAGGTCATCATAGTCCCACATTTCGATCTTCTGATTTTCGTGGGAGGTTCTGAATCCGTCGAAGAAATGAAGCATCGGCAGTTTGCCGGCGATGGTAGCCAGATGTGCAACGGCAGCCAGGTCCATAACCTGCTGTACGCTGTTGGAACACAGCATGGCAAAACCGGTCTGACGGCATCCCATCACGTCGGAGTGGTCACCGAAGATGGACAGTGCATGCGTCGCCAGCGCTCTTGCTGCAACGTGGAATACGGTCGGTGTCTGTTCACCGGCCAGTTTATACATATTCGGAATCATCAGAAGCAGGCCCTGGGAAGCGGTAAAGGTGGAGGTATAGGAACCTGCGGTGATGGCACCGTGTACTGCACCTGCAGCGCCGCCTTCGGACTGCATTTCTACGATTTTCACTTTTTCTCCAAAGATATTGGTTCTGTCCTGGGAAACCCATTCGTCCATGCTCTCTGCCATCGGGGAAGATGGTGTAATCGGGTAAATCGCTGCAACCTCAGAGAAGGCATAAGCTACATGAGCGGCCGCGGTGTTTCCATCCATAGTCTTTAATTTTCTCACCTGAATCACTCTCCTTCCTGAAGTCCAAGGGCTTCTCTCTGTAAGAAGATGTATTCAGGAACTACCTGTTCCTTAATAACACCTCTTGCGCACATATACTGACAAACCTTGCAGTCCTCACAGATTTCCGGATCGATGACCGCATGCTTGCCTTCTGCGTAGATAGCGCCGTTCGGGCAGTTGGCCTTGCAGTCTCCGCAGGCAATACAGCCGGAGTCGCAGACTGCTGCTTTATCCTCGTAATCGTCTTCGGAAGAACATGGTACCATTTTCGTCCCCTTATATGGAACCATAACGATCAGCTTCTTCGGACATGCATATGTACAATCCTTACATCCGACGCACTTATCCGGATCCACCTTGGCAGTTCCGTTTACAATAGTCAGCGCGCCGTAGCGGCATACTCCGGTGCAGGTTCCCTGTCCCAGGCAGCCGGTAGTGCACAGGCCGTAGTCCTTCGGATTCAGCTTGGCAGCTTCTGTACAGGTCTGAATTCCCATTTCCTTATATTTCTCGGAAGCACGGTTTCCGCCGCTGCATCTTACGAAAGCAACTTTATCCTTCAGTACAGTCAGATCATGCATAGTGTCTACGATGATCTTCTTTCTGCACTTTACAGTACAAGCTACACAGCCGACACACTTGTCATAGTCGATGACTGCGTGATTATCGATAATGGAAACAGCACCTTCCGGACATGCGCGTTCGCATTCTCCGCAGGCGATGCATCCGAAGCCGCAGGTCTTTCTTACCACTTCATCATCTTCCTCTGCAGAAGAGCACGGGATGAAGTTGGTTGCGTCAGCCGGAACCATTCTGATGATATATTGCGGACAGACTGCTGCATTGGCGCAGGCTCCGCATCCTGTACATTTTTCCTTATCGATGACAACCTTTCCGAATTCCAGTTTCATCGCATCGAATTTACATACGTCCATGCAGGAACCAACGCCTACACAGCCGCTCTTACACTCGCCCCGTACGAAGCCTGCCTCAACGGCTTCCCTGCAGGACCCTGCTGTACCAGCAAATCTGGCTTTTCCGGCAGCGCTGCCGCTGCACGCAATAAAGGCGATCTCATCCTTCGCAGGAACGGATTCCACGCCCAGTACTGCCGCAATTTCGTCCACTGTTTCCTGTTTCACAGCCGGACACATCGCAGCATCTTTCGCAGATGCGATGGCTTCCGCACATTCCGCACAGGTTGCCTTGCCACAACCGCCGAAACCGCCGCAATCCACGCCTGGCAGAAGTGACAGAATCTTCTTGATGACTTCTGCTGCGTCGTGATTTGTACTCATTGAAAAACTCCTCCTTTGCCAAAACTCTTTTCTATCAGAGCTGTGTTTTGTATACATCTTCGTTTTCCATCTTACCCCTTTGATATAAAAAAGTCAAGCGAGTGTGCTACTTTTTTCACAAACTTTCACGTTTTTTTTCAAGTACATTTTATGCCGTAAAAACCATTGAAATTTGAACAAAATCCCCCACCGCATTCCTTTCTTTTTTTGCATCTGTACTTTGCTTTACACACTGTTTCACCCCGGATTCCTGTCCCTGCACAAGCCAGATTATGCATAAACGTTCAGCATTTCGGAAGCTGTAATTCGCAAAATCCGATGTGCCTTTTTTTACTTTATGCTTTTGGATTAATAATATAAACAATTTTCTTTTTAGTACTTATCTTTACACAAATCATCGGATTTGTTATAATCCAGCTATAATGGGTTAAATTGATATGAAATCAGATTTACAGGAGTATCTAACAATGAAAAGTAATAATTCTGCCGGTCGTGCATGCACCACCGGCAACCATGTCAAACTGACTACCGCTGACGCATTTTCTTCCGGACAGATTTCCGGGCTGATTCTGACGGAAACCTCGGACGGTGCGATTCTAAGAATGGAATCGTCAGGCGAGGCTTTCTATCTTTCGCAGATCTTTGAAACAGAGAAGCCGTTTAATGATCTCGTCGCTTCCTGGAATGCGGAAACACCGGAAGGCTCCTATGCGGAGATTTTCGCACGGGTCTATCTGCCGGAATACGACGGCTGGACAGATCCTGCCGGCATCGTATGCGACGGATGGAGCGACTGGATTTCCTGGGGCAAATGGAGTCCTTATATTGCCCGCAGCTGCCCGCATCAGCAGGATGCTCATCCAAGGAAGGACAGTGAAGAGGATAACGGCTGGGTCTATGCCAACTCACGTTACTGCGGCGGTGACAGCTCTCTCAATGTACGGGGCAGCCTGACTGCGGCAGCCTTCCAGCTGAAGGCTGTTCTTCACGCAGAGGCGGGATGTCGGGCGCTGCCTTCTCTGCGTCTTCTGGCCGCCACATGGAAAAACACAAATGACCCGGACTGGCAGGCGGACTGCTCTTATCCGGAAGAACCCGTGGAGCCTGCTGCCTCTGTTCTTCTTGATACACCGGCACTTTCCCAGATGGTTCGCGATCCCGATTACGGGAATGTCATCTGCTCCGCAACGAGCATAACCATGCTGATGAACGGTCAAGGCGCCGATCTGCTTCCGGAAGACGTGTCGCTGGTCAACTTTGATTACGCCTTCGGCGGCAACGGCAACTGGAGCTTCACCTGTGCAGCGGCAGGCGCCTACGGCTATGAAAGCTACGTTTCCTATTCCAGCTTTGAAGCTGTCCGTCAGGAACTGACGAAGGGATATGCTGTCGGCTTTTCCGTAAAGTACAGCAGCAAGCCGGAGGATGATCAGCCATATCTGATCAACGCACCCGGCCATACCAATGGCCATCTCATTACCATCGTAGGCTATTATTTCGATGAGGAACTGGGTGAATACGTCTATTATTCCAATGATCCCGGTACCGACAGCGATGCCGATACCGCACACCGTGAATACCGCCAGTCCCAGCTGGATAAATGCTGGTATCGCCGTGCCGCCTATTTCCTTCATAAAAAGCAGGGCGGGGCCGGTAATTATGTACGAAACTACCGCCAGGCATCCCTGATTCCGGCAGCCGACAGCCCTGGCCTCTGGGCACTTACTGCAGAAGAAGGCAGAGTCGCCCTTCCGAAAGATTTCCTGGATGGCCGTCGGGAAACATTTGGTGATCATGGCACGATCTGCTACTATGCAGAAGATGAGCTGTCAGATATTCCGGATACCTGCCGCCGCGTCACAGGCAACCACAAATTCCGCTATGACGGCATCTCCATAACAGAAGACGGCTATCTTACCTTCGCAGAGAATGCCATGGAGCAGCTCCTGGACGCAGGTAAAACCATCAGACTGCTGGTGCTGTTCAACAGCGGCATCATGTATACTGCCGAAGTATCAGAATAACGTCTTAATGCTTCATGCCCTTTTGATCAAAAAACAGTGCAGTGGACTACCGCTGCAATGTTTTTTTCTCTTTACAATCTGTTTTTTTCGTTTAGAATATAAAGATGGGTAATGAAAACGCAGATGGGGTACAAGACAGCAGAAAGAGGAGTATAATAAATGGCAGACGTATTGACCAGAGCGGGATCATTTATTGCAATCATTTTTATCGGTTATTTTCTTCGGAGAAAAGGTTTTTTCAAAGCATCCGATTTCGATGTTCTTTCAAAAATCGTTGTCAGAATCACACTTCCTGCAGCGATTGTCTATAATTTTTCCGGAATGGAACTGGATTTTTCCATGCTCTTTGTTGCTGTACTCGGTTTCGGCGGAGGCCTTCTGTACATGCTTCTCGGCTTTTT
>JAEDMR010000248.1 GCA_016302925.1 Bacillota bacterium | reverse complement strand
GACTGGGATGATGAACTGCTGCAGCTGCTGGATATTCCGCGATGCATGCTGCCGGAGCCGAAATCGTCCAGCTGCATTTACGGGGAGACGGTGGAGACCATTTTCGGTGGACCGATCCGGATTGCCGGTGCGGCAGGAGACCAGCAGGCCGCTCTGTTCGGACAGACCTGTTTCCAGGCCGGGGAAGCAAAGAACACCTACGGCACCGGTGCGTTTCTGCTGATCAACACGGGAGAAAAACCGGTCTTTTCCAAGAACGGCCTGGTGACCACCATCGCCTGGGGATTGGACGGAAAGGTCAATTATGCGCTGGAAGGGTCTGTCTTTGTCTGCGGCGCGGTAATCCAGTGGCTCAGAGATGAGCTGGATGTCCTGGAAAATGCAGCTCAGTCGGAGGCCATGGCCACTGCAGTGGACGATACCTGTGGTGTGTATGTGGTTCCGGCTTTCGTGGGAATGGGTGCGCCGTACTGGGATCCGTATGCCCGCGGTGCAGTGCTGGGCATCACCCGGGGCGCCAATAAGAATCATCTGGTCCGTGCGGCGGTAGAATCCATGGCCTATCAGACAGGGGACCTGATCCGTGCCATGGTGGAGGATCTGGGAGAACCGCTGGTGGCATTGAAGGTGGACGGAGGAGCATCGGCCAACAATTTCCTCATGCAGTTCCAGTCTGACATTCTGGACTGCAAGGTGATGCGGCCGCAGTGTATCGAGACCACGTCCCTGGGGGCCGCGTATCTGGCGGGCTTGGCTACCGGTTACTGGAAGAGCAAGGAAGACGTCATCGAAAACTGGCAGATCGACCGGACCTTCACGCCGGAAATGGACGAAGATACGCGCAGCAGCCTGCTGGCCGGCTGGAAAAAAGCGGTGGGCGCAGTCCGGGGCTGGGCCAAGTAGGCGGAAAACCGGGAATCGACCAGGCAGCCGGAAAAATCAAAAGGAGTAAAAATGTATGAGTGAGATCAAACAAAGAGATTACATGTTTGATACCTTCCGGGGGCTTCTGATGTGGTCCATCCCAATATCCCACTTTACGCGGGTGGCGGGCCACTTTTCGCAGGGCTCCCTCAGCGGTATCATTTACATAACCATTAATGTTTTCGTGATGCAGGCTTTCGTTTTCCTGTCCGGGTACTTTTCCAAGAAACCGGACAGGGCGCGGGAAACGGCATTCCACACCTTCCTGTGGCCGTATCTGCTCTGCATCCCGTTTTTCTACTGCGTGCGCCATATCATCTGGGGAAATGCCCACCTGTATCTGGACCTGCCGCCATTCGCACTGTGGTACCTGTTTGCACTGTTCTTCTACCGGTTTTTCCTGAAGGACTATATCAAAATACCGTACGTGTTCGAAATCAGCATGCTGGTCTACCTGTTTGCCGGGCAGGTGCCGTTTTTCAGCGATACCTGGGCCCTGGGCCGGATGGTCAGCTACTTCCCGTTCTTCCTGCTGGGCTACTACTGTGACAAGGACACCTTGAAGCGGATCCGATCCCTGAAAAAAGCCCACTGCTGGATTCTGGGCATTGTGCTGATGGCGTGCTCCTGCATTCTGGCTTTCTGCGTGAAGGATCTGAAGGTGGGATTCTATCTGCTGAAAAGCCCGGCCTGCGAGCTGGGTATCGACTGGTACTGGGATATTCTGGGACGCATCATCGTCTTCTGTCTGGCCTGCGGCTGGATCGTGCTGATGCTGAATATCCTGCCGGGAAAAATGAACTATGTGGCCTATGTGGGCATGAACACCATGCCGGTCTATATTTTTCATCTGATCGTCCGGTATCTGGTGAAGAAATATACCATTTTCTTCGGCGTGCTGCCGGAAAACTGGGTGGTCTACTACGGGATGATCTTCGCCCTGGCGGGGCTGTGCGTCTTCGTCTTCACCACGAAGCCGGTGATTTGGATCTACGATACGGCGGTGGAGGGAAGCTATCAGATTTTCTGCTGGCTTCTTCGCAAAATCCAGGCGTTCCTGGGTCTGCTTCACCGACCGGCTGTTGCAATCTGCCAGGGGGTGATCGGCCTGATCGACCGGGCAGACGGTGTGGAAGAGAACTTTAAGAAAGAAGGGATGTAAATGGAATACATCGGGGATGTGCTCTATGATTATGCCAGCGGACTTTATGTGAATCTGACCAACCGGTGTCCCTGCCGGTGCGAGTTCTGCATCCGGGATATGGTGGATTCCCTGGGGGATGCGGACAGCCTGTGGCTGAAACGGGAGCCGACGGTTTCAGAAGTTAAGGAAATGCTGGGGCAGTGGAAGCTGTCAAATTATACAGAACTGGTTTTTTGCGGATATGGAGAGCCGATGGAGCGGCTTGACGATGTGCTGCAGCTGTGCCGGTATGTGAAGGAAAC
>JAEDMR010000247.1 GCA_016302925.1 Bacillota bacterium | reverse complement strand
GGCGGATTTTCTGGACAAAATCGGCTTCGGCGGGAGTTATGCCGGGTGGCATGGATTTTGCGATATGCGATATATATGATATATATTTAGATATTAATCTGACAACAGATGATTTGTTACAGGAGGAATGGAAAGAATGATGGATGTAAATCAACTGATGAAAAGGTATCCACAGCTTGAGGAAATGGCGCGGGCGGAGGAAATCTACTGGACCAATCCGGATTCGGGATGCGAAAGAGAGCTGCCCTTCAGCATGAAAGACATCGACGATGCAGAAGCCAGGCTTGCACGTTTTGCGCCGTATATAAAGAAGGCGTTCCCGGAGACGGAAAAAACCGGAGGCATCATCGAGTCCCCGCTGACCGAAATTCCGAAGATGAAAGACGTACTGGAAAAACAATGCGGGAAGTTTGGCGGCAGGCTGTTTTTGAAGTGCGACAGCCATCTGGCGGTGTCCGGCTCCATCAAAGCCCGGGGCGGCATCTATGAAGTGCTGAAATTCGCCGAGAAGGTGGCCATGGATGCGGGAATGCTGACGCTGGAGGACGATTATTCCATTCTGACGGAGCCGAAGTATCAGGAGCTGTTCAGCAAATATTCAGTGGCTGTGGGTTCCACCGGGAATCTGGGCATGTCCATCGGCATCATCAGTGCCAAGCTGGGATTCAAGGTGACGGTCCACATGTCTGCCGATGCCCGTCAGTGGAAGAAGGATCTGCTCCGTTCCAGAGGCGTGACCGTGGTGGAATATCCGGACGATTATCAGAAGGCCGTGGCGGAGGGCAGAAAAGAAGCGGAGGGAGATCCGTACTGCTATTTCGTCGATGACGAGGCGTCCCAGGATCTCTTCATGGGCTATTCCGTGGCCGCCAAGCGGATCGGTGCTCAGTTTGAAGCAGCTGGCATTACGGTGGACGAGGCGCATCCTGTCTTCGTTTATATTCCGTGCGGCGTAGGCGGTGCTCCGGGCGGCGTGACCTTTGGCCTGAAGGAAATCTATGGAGACAATGTACATATTTTCTTCGCAGAGCCGACCCATGCGCCTTGCATGACCCTGAGCATGATCACCGGGCTGAAGAATGAAATCGCGGTTTCCGACATCGGTCTGGACGGAAAGACGGAAGCCGACGGGCTGGCGGTGGGCCGGGCATCGGTGCTGGTCAGCGATGTGATGAAGACTTTGCTGGACGGCTGCTACACCATCCAGGACGAGAAGCTGTATCCGTTCCTGGCGCAGCTGGCGGATGCGGAAGGAATCTTTATCGAGCCGTCTTCCTGCGCAAGTTTCCCGGGACCGTCCCAGGTGGCTGCGGATGGAGAGTGGCTTGCGGCCCGCGGCCTGGCGGATAAAATGGAAAATGCGACCCACATTCTCTGGGCTACCGGCGGCAGCATGGTGCCTGAGGCGGAGATGCAGCACTATTATGAGAGAGGGAAAAAATAGGAACGGAAAAACGGAGGATAACGAAATGAAGATCGCAGTCATCACCGGCGCGTCCAGCGGCATGGGACGGGAGTTTGCATATGCCATTGACAAAGAATTTGAGCTGGATGAAATCTGGATCATCGCCCGGCGGGAAGAAAAGCTGCGGGAACTGAACGACCGCTGCCGGACTGCGGTACGCCCTGTAGCCCTGGATCTGCTGGAGCGGGAAAGCTATCAGAAATATAAAGAGATGCTGGAAACGGAAAAGCCGGAGATTCAGGTGCTGGTCAACGCGGCAGGCTTCGGCCTCTTCGGGACATTCACGGAAATGGACATGGACAAGCAGCTGGACATCATTCAGCTCAATGACCAGGCCCTGACAGCCATGAGCCACATCAGCATTCCATACATGCCGGCCGGAAGCCATCTGGTGAACCTGGCCTCCAATTCCTCCTGGCAGCCGGTGCCATACATCAACGTATACGGTGCGTCGAAGGCTTACGTCATGAGTTTTTCCCGGGCGCTGGGGGTGGAACTGCAGAATCGGGGCATCCATGTGATGGCGGTGGCGCCGGGCTGGATCAAAACCGAGTTTTTCGACCATGCGGTTCACGACGATACCATCAAATATTACGATCGTTACTACACGGCGGAACAGGTGATTGAGCGGGCCATGAAGGATCTGCGAAAGAAAAAGGCAGTCTCCATTCTGGGACTGCCGGTACGGATGCAGGTTCGTCTGGTGAAGCACCTGCCGGTGAGCCTGATCATGAAGACCTGGTGCAGGCAGCAGGGAAAATAACTATGGCTTGCAATTTCCGCAAGGGCTGTAGCCGTCTGCGATGATTTCGTCGCGAGAGGCGGTGACAGCCTTTTTGTTTTTTTCCGCCATCTGACTGACGCTTCTGCAGGTGGGGTAGTGGAACTTTTTCGTATTGGTGTTGAGAATATACTTTT
>JAEDMR010000246.1 GCA_016302925.1 Bacillota bacterium | reverse complement strand
CGCTGAACCTGGTCAAGCTGTTCATCATCTTCCTGGAAAGAACCATCATCAGCATTCTGGCGGCAAGTCTTCTGATTGGAATTCTGCTGCCTGGACTGCTGGTTTAGGCGGATTCGCATCTGCAGCATGACCGAATTCCGCGTCAGCGGCATGGTCGATTTGGCCCTTCGGATTTTCACTGTCCGAAGGGCTTTTTTATTAATCAGCGGTTTTCTGTCGTGATGTTGTATAAATCCGGTTTTTCAGGATTCCATACAACGTCGCTTTACGCAGCCTCAAGCTGCTCCACCTCTTCCCGGAATTTCTTGATTTCCTCCCCGGCTTCGTCCATGTCACCGTCCCAGAGGGCCCCGCAGATGTCCGACCAGAATCGATAGATGTCCTTCAGCCCGTCGGCCCAGTCCTCATACACCTCCGAAAGGCAGTCGGACCACATCTCGTAGGCTTCAGACATGGCATCCGACCATTCTCCGTACGGAACGGTGTCGTAGGCATCACTGAGGATCCCGTCGTAAAGGGCATCGTACATGTCTCCCAGCAGGTCATCGTAAATTCCATCATAGATTTCCCCGCAGGCGTTGTCGTAGATGCAGTCATACAGGTCGTCGAAGGCTTCATACTTTTCTCCCCGGGTGCCCTCGCCCTCGCAGACCAGCTCTGCATAGGCGATGCTGTACTGCCGCATCCGGACGCAGATGTCCCGGTTTCCCCTGCCGATCTCTGCATAAAACTCTTCCACTTCATCCACTTGTTCCATGTACGCGTCGTAGGTGTCCATGCCTGCCAGCAGATTTTCATACTCCCTCCGCAGCGTTGCAATGGTATTATCCACGTCCGTTTCCACCATCTGTTCCAGCTCTTCCACTGTGTTTACCGATACCGTCTTCCGGCCGTCGGACACGGTGGTGCTGCCGCATGCGGCAAGTACGCATACCATGACGCTGACCAAAATCAGTGCTGCCAGCTTTTTTCTCTGTTTCACCTTTTGCTTTTTCATTTGTTGTTCCTCCTGTCAGTTGTTTTTTCGATGATGTTTGCTGCAACATCTCACAAAAGGATTTGTTTTTTTCGCGAACCGAATCCGTGCATTCCTGCAGGCATAACCCATACATTTAGCAGCAAAAAATTCAAAAAAGTATGTGTCGAGTTTGCGGGGCGGGCCGATTTTACCTCCATAATGAGGGAAAAACACCATAAAAATGAAATTATATGGTTTATAAGTTAAATAATGTATGTTTTTGGGTGAGTGAACCCGACCCTTTTGCGGTTTTTTTGCCTGATATGTATGGGTAGAGCGCCGGCGGCGGACTTGATGGCGTCGATACCGACGGCCTGGCCGGTGGCGGCATTGGTCTCATCGCGCCGGCGGGTGGCGGAGCGCCAGAAGCACCGGAGGGGACGGAGGGGCGGAGCGCCAGAAGCGCTGGAGCGCTGGGGAGGGGCGGAGCGCCAGAAGCACCGGAGGGGGCGGGGGGCGGACGCCGAAAAAAACCGAAAAAAGGATACCGAAATTCCCCGGACAGGGGTATAATGGAGAAAGAACATTTGACAAAACGAAAGGACAGCATCATGGGACATTTAGCAAGCAAAGATGCCTACAAGAATCTGACGGACCGGATCAACTGGTTCACCCAGGGCGCGCCGGTTTCGGAAACGCTCTATCAGATTTTGCAGGTTCTGTATACGGAAGACGAGGCCAAACATGTGGCGCTGCTGCCGGTTCGGCCTTTCACGGCGAAGAAGGCGGCGAAAATCTGGGATGTCAGCGAGGCGGAGGCGGAGAAGTATCTCCTTCATCTGTGTGAGAAGGCGCTGCTGGTGGATTCGGATCACAACGGGGTTCGGAAGTTCGTTATGCCGCCTCCGATGGCGGGGTTCATTGAGTTCGCGCTGATGCGGACCCGGGGCGACATCGACCAGAAGTACCTGGGCCAGTTGTATTATCAGTACATGAACGTGGAAGAGGATTTTGTGAAGGATCTGTTTTTCGTCACGGAGACGCGGCTGGGCCGGGTGTTCATCCAGGAGCCGGTGCTGACCAACGAGCACACGCTGCATATTCTGGATTATGAGCGTGCCAGCCATATCATCGATGAGGCGGAGTACATCGGTCTGGGCATCTGCTATTGCCGTCACAAAATGCTTCATGCCGGCCATCCTTGCGAGATCGACGCGCCGCTGGATGTCTGCCTGACCTTCGGCAATGTGGCGCGGTCGCTGTCAGAGCATGGCGGCTATGCGCGGCTGATCGACAAGGCGGAGGCCATGGACGCGCTGGAGCGGTCGTATGATCACAATCTGGTGCAGATCGGTGAAAATGTCCGGGAAAATCCGGCTTTCATCTGTAACTGCTGCGGGCTTGTATCTTATTGCGAAATACGGGATTCCCG